>NZ_QSOX01000005.1:0-220530 GCF_003466325.1 Bacteroides sp. 4_1_36 | reverse complement strand
TTTTTGTTGCTCAGGTACTTAAAAAAAATATTTTATAATAGTGTTGCGGAATTAAGGAAGATGTGATTACTTCCTTCACGCTGGCCAATGACAATCCGGTTGTGGCTGCCTATGTGGGCGGAGGAAACACCAGTACGGGCGTAGCCTATACGTACGACACGAAGAAAAAAGTTTCTACCCTGCTTGCCAACCCCATGAAGCCCGTCCTCGACAAGATTGAGCTGGGACAGATGGAAGAGTGGAACTTTACAGCTTCGGACGGTACGGAGATAAAGGGAATGATTTGCCTTCCGCCGTCTTTCGACCCGAACAAGAAGTATCCGCTTATCGTATACTATTATGGAGGAACGACTCCTACGACTCGCGGTATAACTTCCCCGTACTGTGCACAGTTGTTTGCGTCACGTGACTATGTGGTTTATGTTATCCAGCCCAGTGGTGCCATCGGGTACGGCCAGGAGTTCTCTGCACGCCATGTCAATGCATGGGGTGAGCGTACGGCCGATGAGATCATTGAAGGTACGAAGAAATTCTGTGCAGCCCATCCGTTTGTCAACGATAAACGTATCGGATGCCTGGGTGCCTCTTATGGAGGATTCATGACGATGTATCTGCAGACTAAGACGGACATGTTTGCTGCCGCTGCCTCGCATGCTGGCATCAGCAATGTAACGAGCTATTGGGGCGAGGGTTATTGGGGATATTCCTATAACTCTGTTGCGGCAGCCGATAGCTATCCTTGGAATAATCCCGATTTGTTTACGAAGCATGGAGCATTGTTCAATGCGGACAAGATTAATACCCCTCTGTTGTTGCTGCATGGCACGGTAGATACAAACGTGCCTATCGGTGAAAGTATCCAATTGTACAATGCGCTGAAGATATTGGGCAAGCCGGTGGAATTTATTACCGTAGATGGTGAAAACCATTTTGTACTTGATTATGCAAAACGTGAATTGTGGCACAATTCAATTATGGCTTGGTTTGCCCGCTGGCTGCAGGATAGTCCGGCATGGTGGAATGACCTTTATCCGGAAAGACATTGGTGATTTCTTAGTTGATAACTGTCAACTATCAATTTAAAAAGCCGTTTCCCAGAATAGACAAGGAGGAAACGGCTTTTTTGTTGTAGTGTGCTTACTGTTATTGGGCCACTTTTGCTGTGTCTTGGACGTTCTCGGCTTTCTGCAAAGTATCCGTTACCACAGTGTCGTTAGACAAGGTTGTTGTCTTACTCGGCTGTTCTACCGGAGCCTTAGCTTGAGCCAAGAACGTTCCACCACAAACAAACATAAACAGGGCTGCTACTAATACTAATTTTTTCATAATTCATTTGCTTTTAGGTTGGTATATCTTATTGTTAAGTCTAAGTGCTTGCTTGTTGTAGCGCTTGTTGCTTACGTCTAATATAGTTCAAATGGTGTGCCAGAAAGAGTGCGTGTTGGATAATATTCTGATAGCTAGTGATATATGTTTCTATGCAAAGTGTGGCATAGTGTGGAAAAATGTGGAATGTGTGGAGGGGAGTGTGGAATAATTCCACACCCTTTAGTCGGATATGTTATAAAGCTTCAACTTGTTGTACAGCGTTTTGCGGTCAATGCCCAACAGTTGTGCAGCGCGGCTCTTGTTGTTTCCCGTCTGCCGCAAGGCTTCGATGATTTGATGCTTCTCTGCCTCCTCATTGCGGAGAGGGATACCGATGATGGCCGGTGCGGGTTCTTTCA
Organism: Bacteroides sp. 4_1_36; assembly: GCF_003466325.1. NCBI lineage: Bacteria > Pseudomonadati > Bacteroidota > Bacteroidia > Bacteroidales > Bacteroidaceae > Bacteroides > Bacteroides sp. 4_1_36. The sequence goes on along the minus strand of NZ_QSOX01000005.1, from coordinate 218,803 downwards.
GTTCATTCAGTTCGTTGATAGTAATGAATTTGCCTTGTGCCAGCAAGGTTGCACGGCGTACCATATTCTTCATTTGGCGTAGATTGCCGGGCCAGGGATATTCCAATAGGGCGCGGGATGCCTTGTCATCAAAGCCGGTCAGTTGCTTGTCCATTTCGCGGTTGGCCTGGTCCAGAAAGAAATTGGCAAAGAGCAGGATGTCTTCACGGCGGTCTTTGAGTTGCGGCATGCGTAGGGTGAATTCATTGATACGGTGATATAAATCTTCACGGAACGCCCCTTTTTCGATGGCTTGCTCCAAATTTTCGTTGGTGGCGGATACCAGACGTATGTCCACGCTTATCTCTTTGTTTGAACCTACCGGACGTATCTTGCGCTCTTGCAAAGCACGCAGCAACTGTATTTGCACTTCATAGCTCAGATTACCTATCTCATCCAGGAAGATGGTACCGCCGTTGGCTTCGACGAAAGCGCCCGTTTTGTCGGTCAGTGCACCGGTAAAGGCGCCCTTTATGTGCCCGAAGAACTCCGAAGCGGCCAATTCTTTGGGAATAGAACCGCAATCGATGGCTACAAACGGCTGGTCGGCACGCTTGCTGAGCTGGTGGATGCGGTGAGCTACGTATTCTTTGCCCGTTCCGCTGGCACCATTGATGAGTACAGACATATTGGTAGGTGAAACCAGTTTCACATAATTGTAGAGTTGTTTGGCTGCGTCGCTCTCTCCCTCAAGGAAGTCGGAGGAGGACAATGAGCCTTCTGCACCCTTCAGAGGCTGATTTTTCATCTTGTCGGAATGCATCGTCTGTTTGGGTGAAACGGATGGTCTGTTTGGGGTAAACGCATCATCTGTTCGGGACGAATGCATCATCTGTTTCAAAGCGGAGGATGATGCATTCAAGGCTTCGCCTATTTTTTTCAGTAATTCGTCCGGGTTCACAGGCTTGGCAATGTAATCGCAGGCTCCCAGTTTCATGGTTTGGACGGCCGACTGTATGTCAGCGTATCCTGTCATGATGATAAGCGGTATTTGCAGGCCGTGTTCGCCCAGCCATTTCAATAAGTCAATGCCATCCTTGTCGGGCAGGCGCAGGTCAGACAATATCAAGTCTACGGTTTCCGACTCAATATGTTTTTGAGCACGGGCAATGTTGCTGGCAGAGGTTACTTGGAAACCTTTTTTGCCGAGCCATGTTTTTAGCATCATGCCGTAAGTAATATCATCTTCTACAATTAATATGGATGTCATTGCTTTAGCCTTTTATCTCTTTTATGTAGGCAAAGGTAAGTGCTTTTGTCTGATTTTAGTATATTTGCAAACTTAAATTAAATAAAAAACAAAATGAAAAGAAATCTTATTGTATTATTAACTATACTGGTTTGCAGTCTGACTGCTTGCAAGCCGGGACAAAAGAAAGAGGAAGATATGGAAAAAGAAACGAAGCTGAAGATTGAAACAAGTGCGGGTGACATCACCGTGAAACTGTATAATGAAACCCCGAAACATCGTGATAACTTTATCAAGCTGGTGGAAGACGGCACGTATGAAGGTACGCTGTTCCACCGTGTCATCAAGGACTTTATGATACAAGCAGGTGACCCGGAATCGAAGAAGGCTCCGAAAGGCAAGATGCTGGGGGCAGGCGACGTGGGTTATACCGTTCCTGCCGAATTTGTTTATCCGAAGTATTTTCACAAAAAAGGTGCTTTGTCGGCTGCACGCCAGGGTGATGAGGTGAACCCTGACAAGGCATCATCCGGCTGCCAGTTCTACATTGTGACCGGAAAAGTGTATAATGACTCTACCTTGCTGGGGATGGAACAGCAGATGAATCAGATGCGCTTGAACAATGCTTTCAACGCGTTGGCGCAGAAACACATGAAGGAAATCTACAAGATGCGCAAGAATAATGACCAGGACGGTCTGATGGATTTGCAAGATTCCTTGATTGCGCAGGCAGAGGCTCAGGTTGCCAAGGAACCGGAGTTCAAGTTTACCCCCAAGCAGGTGAAGGCTTATACTACCGTGGGCGGTACTCCACATTTGGACGGTGCATATACCGTGTTCGGTGAAGTGCTGGAAGGTATGGATATTGTTGATAAAATACAGAAGGTCAAGACTGACCGTAACGACCGTCCCGAAGAGGATGTGGTTATTAAAAAAGTGACAGTGATAGATTGATGATAGATTCTGTCATTCCATTTTATGAAAATAAACAAAAAGATATTTGACAACGGTCTGCGGTTGGTGCACAATGAGGACACCAGCACGCAGATGGTTGCCTTGAATATTGTTTATGACGTGGGTGCCCGTGACGAACATCCCGAGCATACGGGCTTTGCCCATCTGTTCGAGCATCTGATGTTCGGAGGTTCGGTGCATATTCCTGATTATGACGCTCCTTTGCAATTGGCAGGCGGAGAGAATAATGCATGGACCAATAATGATATAACCAATTACTACCTGACGGTTCCAAAATCGAATGTGGAAATCGGCTTCTGGCTGGAGTCCGACCGCATGCTGGAACTGGCATTCAGTGAGCAAAGTCTTGAAGTGCAGCGTGCGGTAGTGATGGAGGAATTTAAACAACGTTGCTTGAACCAGCCGTATGGTGATGTGGGACATCTGCTTCGTCCTTTGGCTTATCAAACGCATCCTTATCGCTGGCCTACTATCGGGAAAGACCTCTCTCACATTGCCAATGCCACGCTGGACGAGGTAAAGGAATTCTTTTTTCGTTTTTATGCACCTAATAATGCAGTGCTGGCCGTTACCGGAAATATTTCGTGGGAAGAAACGGTTAGGCTGACAGAAAAATGGTTTGCTCCCATTCCCCGTAGGAATGTGCCCGTAAGGCAATTACCGCAAGAAGTTGTACAGACGGCAGAACGCCGGCAGACGGTGGAACGGAATGTTCCTCTGGATGCTTTGTTCATGGCTTATCACATGTGCAGCCGTGAGGATGCCGATTATTATGCCTTCGATATTCTGTCGGATATTCTGAGCAATGGACGTTCCAGTCGCTTGACCCGCAGGCTGGTGCAGGAGCAGAAGTTCTTTTCCAGTCTCGATGCCTATATCTCCGGTACACGGGATGCCGGCCTGCTGCATATCAGTGGAAAACCATCTGCAGGCGTATCTTTGGAGCAAGCCGAGGCTGCTGTCCGGAAAGAGTTGGAAGAGTTGAAATCCGGGTTTGTTGGAGAACAAGAATTGGAGAAAGTAAAGAACAAGTTTGAGTCTACACAGATATTCGGCAACATCAATTATCTGAATGTTGCCACGAATCTTGCCTGGTTTGAACTGACCGGGCAGGCGGAAGACATAGACCGTGAAGTGGACAATTACCGCTCTGTGACGGCAGAACAGCTTCATAGGGTCGCCCAACAGACCTTCCGCGATGAAAACGGGATTGTGCTTTATTACCAAAAAGAAAACCTTTAGTATGAAAAAATTATTTGATACGTATAAGCAGCACTATAAAGCATTGCTTCTCCTGGGGCTACCCATTGTGGTGGGGCAGTTGGGAGTCATTGTGCTTGGTTTTGCCGATACGCTGATGATTGGGCATCACAGCACGGAGGAACTGGGTGCCGCTTCTTTCGTAAACAATCTGTTTACTCTTTGCATTATTTTCAGTACGGGCTTCAGCTACGGGCTGACACCGGTTGTAGGGGGCTTCTACGGTAACCGCCGCTTTGCCGAGGCAGGGCAGGCGTTGCGGTGTAGCCTGGTTGCCAATGTGCTGGTGGCTTTGTTGCTGACTCTTGTCATGGCTGTTCTCTATTTCAATGTGGAGCGGCTGGGACAGCCCGGAGAATTGTTGCCTCTAATCAAGCCTTACTATCTGGTGTTGCTTGCTTCACTGGTCTTTGTCATGTTGTTCAACGGCTTTAAACAGTTTACGGATGGCATCACCGACACCAAGACGGCCATGTGGATTCTGCTTGGAGGGAATGCGCTTAACATCGTAGGAAACTATATTCTGATCAATGGAAAATTGGGTTTCCCGGAGATGGGATTGCTTGGTGCGGGTGTAAGTACCTTGTTCTCTCGCATTGTGATGGTCGTGGTCTTTGCGGTGATTGTGCTTCGTAGTCGCCGTTTTATCCGTTATAGACTCGGATTTATGAGGCTGGGATGGTCGACACCGATGTTCAGGAAACTCAATGCTTTGGGCTGGCCTGTCGGTATGCAGATGGGAATGGAGACCGCTTCCTTCAGCCTCAGTGTTGTCATGGTGGGGTGGCTGGGGACACTTGCTCTGGCATCACATCAGATAATGCTCACTATCTCTCAGTTCACCTTCATGATGTATTATGGCATGGGTGCTGCAGTTGCTGTGCGTGTCAGTAACTTTAAGGGGCAGGGCGACGGGCAAAATGTGCGCCGTTCGGCGTATGCTGGCCTTCACGTCATCTTATGCATGGAAGTGGTGCTGTTGAGTATTGTCTTTGCACTTCGCGGTCAGGTCGGAGGATGGTTTACAGATAATATGGAAGTGTCCGGTATGGTAGCCGCTCTCTTCTTTCCGTTCCTGATTTACCAGTTCGGTGACGGATTGCAGATTAATTTTGCCAATGCCCTGCGTGGTATCTCGGATGTGAAACCGATGATGATTATTGCATTTATATCCTATTTTGTTATATCTTTGCCCGTAGGGTACCTCTGCGGTTTCATCTTCGGCTGGGGACTGACGGGGGTCTGGATGGCTTTCCCGTTTGGACTGACCAGTGCAGGGGTGATGCTGTGGCTGAGATTCCGTAGACAGACCAGGGAAAGGATTTGATAATATGAACAGTGTCTCCAAAGTAAAGATTGCCGTAGGCTACACTTTGTTGCTGGCGGTATTGTTTTTTTCCTTGTTCTTCGTACACCGGGAGATGGAGAACCTTATTCTTACCGATGACCGCGATGTACAATGGACAGACAGCGTACTAGCTTTGATACGCGAGAAGGATACCAATACGATAAGAATGCTGCGTACGCTGAGTGAGGCGAATGACAGCATGGTATCTACCAGTGACATTGAGCAGATAATTGCCCAGCAGGACTCGGTAGTGACCCAGCAACGTGTGCAGCACCGTATCATTACACATCGGGATACCGTCGTGACACGCCCTCGAAAGAAGGGTTTTTTCCGTCGTTTGGGTGAAGTGTTTGTCCCCCCAAAGAAAGATACGGCTATCCAGGTAAAGACCTCCCTCGAATTTGCGACGGATACGGTGATTGAACCTTATAATCCGGCCGATTCTTTGCATGAGAAACTGCGTGCTGTGGCCCAGCAGAAAAAAGCTGTAAACACTGTTATACAACGACGTAAACGCTATCTGCAACGCTTGGACCATATGCTGACCGCTCGTATTGACAGCTTGCTGAAAGATTACGAGACGGAAACTCTGCTGCGTGCACGGACGGAAGCCGAGTATCAACAGGCGGTCCGACGCCGTTCGGCCAAGATTATCAGTGGTATTGCCGTAGGTGCGGTGTTGCTTTCCGCTTTTTTTCTTATTATCATCGGCCGCGACATAACCCGAAGCAACCGGTACCGCCGTGAGTTGGAAGAGGCCCGCCGTCGTGCCGAAGATTTACTTGCTGTCCGTGAAAAACTGATGCTTGCCATTACCCATGATTTCAAAGCTCCGCTCGGTTCTATCATGGGCTATGCCGACTTGCTTTCCCGTCTGACGGTGGATGAGCGCCAGCGGTTCTATCTGGACAATATGAAAACCTCATCGGAGCATCTGCTGAAGTTGGTCGTTGATTTGCTCGACTTCCATCGTCTTGATTTGAACAAGGCCGAAGTCAACCGGGTCACCTTTCATCCTTCCCGCCTGCTTGAAGAGATACACGTCAGTTTTGAACCGCTTACGGCTGCCAAAGGGCTGGCGCTTCATTGCGACACTGCCCCGGAGCTGGACGGTACCTATATTTGCGACCCTTTGCGTCTGCGCCAGATTATCAACAATTTGCTGTCCAATGCCGTGAAGTTTACGGACCAAGGCAGTATTACCATGACTGCCCGTTACGAGGACCGTCGACTGGTAGTTGCCATTGCTGATACGGGTAGAGGTATGGAACCTGCCGACCGTGAGCGTATCTTCCAGGAGTTTACCCGCTTACCGGGTGCTCAGGGTAAAGAGGGGTTCGGACTCGGACTTTCCATCGTCCGTATGCTGGTACAGTTGCTTGAAGGCACGATTGATGTAGACAGTGTGCCAGGCAAGGGAAGCACTTTCACCATATATATTCCTATCTATCCCGTAAGGAGTGAAGGACGGAGAATGAAGGATGAAGAATCGGGATGTGTTACCACGCCGAATGGCAATTCTTCATTCCCCGTTCCTCATTCTTCACTGAAGAATGTCCTCCTTATTGATGATGACCGTATTCAGCTTACCCTTACTGCCGCCATGCTTCAGCAGAGTGGTATAAATTCTGTCTCTTGTTTACAACTGGATGAACTGCTGGATGCCTTGCGCACTGCAACCTTTGATGTTCTGCTTACTGATGTGCAGATGCCTGCTATTAATGGTTTTGATTTACTGAAACTGCTGCGTGCTTCGAACATACCGCAGGCACAGTCTGTTCCGGTGATTGCTGTCACTGCTCGCAGTGACATGCAGCGTGAGGAATTTACGGCGCATGGCTTTGCCGGATGCCTGCATAAGCCGTTTACCGTCAGTGAATTGCTGCATGAATTGAATGTGGAGGACAAAGGGAAGGAGGTTACGGAAGTTTCGGAAGCTTCGGCTTGCCCGGGGTATAAATTCTCTTCGCTCACTGCTTTTTCGGTCGATGACCCCGAGGCGGCAAAGTCCATTCTGGAAAGTTTTGTGGCTGAAACCCGCCTCAATGCGGAGCGTTTGCAGAAGGCTGTGGAGAATGAGGATGTGGACGAGATGGCTGCTGTCTCCCACAAAATGATTCCCCTCTTTACTTTAATTGGAGCAGCGGAACTGGTTGCATTGCTGAAACTGTTGGAAACTTCTCATGGAGTGCCTTTTACCGGAGAGTTGAAAGAACACGCCCTTGCCGCCCTCGTTTTGATAGAGGATGTCATTACTCAGGCAACAGCTTTTCCGTAATGGGGGAACAGAGAAGAATACGTGATTTTTCTCTGTCGGGAACCAAATGTCGAAAGAAATTGTTTACTTTGTAAGACTTTTAAATACGATGAAAGATTGACGTTCCGATGAGAAGAAAATGGTTGAGAACAGCACTGTGGGTGTTGCTTACTCCTATTATACTGTTTATAATATTGATGATATTGCTTTATGTGCCTCCCGTACAGAATTTGATACGGAAGCAGGCTACGGCAATTGCATCAGATGCTACGGGTATGGACATATCCGTGGAGCGGATTGACCTTCGCTTTCCTTTGAATTTGTTGGTCCGCGGTGTATTGGTGGTACAGCCTGCCGACAGTGCTGTTGATGTGCAGCATCCCGATACCTTGCTGAGTCTTGGAAGTTTGAACGTACGGGTACAGGCATGGCCTTTGCTCAAAGGGAAAGTGGAGGTGGATGACATTACCTTGAAACAAGTTGCTGTCAACTCCTCCAATTTAATGGAAGGTATGTGCATCAAAGGAGTACTGGGGCATTTCTTTTTCGAAAGCCATGGCATAGACCTTACAAAAGAAGATGCCATCCTCAATAATATAGAATTGAGCGATACCCATGTGCAGGTGATGCTTGCAGATACCACTGAGACTCCCAAGGACACTACTGACACTGCGTTAAACTGGAAAGTCACACTCCATACTCTGAAGTTGAAGAACGTCTCGGTCGATTTACAGATGCCATTGGACTCCATGGGGCTGAAAGCCCATATAGGAGATGCTGAGATTGCGGACGCTGCTGCCGACCTGAAACACCAGTTCTATGGCTGGAGAAAATTCCTGCTGACTGGAACTTCTGTCAATTATGATACCGGTGGCCCGGGGAGTGCGATAGGCTTCGACCCCTCGCACATTGCTCTTCGCGACATTCGTATGGGCATTGATTCTGTGATGTACTACGGCAGAGATATAAATGCCGTTATCCGGGAATTTTCCATGTATGAGCGTTCCGGTTTGAGTGTAACTTCCCTGACCGGGCGGTTGTTTGCCGATTCTACCGTTATCCGTATCCCTTCTTTGAAGTTGCTGACACCTCATAGTGAGATGAACCTTACGGCACAGACTTACTGGGAACTGATAAATATACCTACCACCGGCCGTCTGACAGCCCGTTTCAATGCCCGTATCGGCAAACAGGATGTACTGCTTTTTGCCGGTGGCTTGCCGGAAGCTTTCAAGGAAGCCTATCCGTTCCGTCCGTTGGTGATTCATGCCGGTACGGAAGGAAACCTGAAGCAGATGCAGATTTCCCGTTTTACGGCTGAGCTGCCCGGAGCCTTTTCGTTGAGTGGGGGAGGAGAATTCTGGAGCTTGACCGACAGTGTGAAACGCAATGGAAGCATGGACTTCGAAATGCATACGCAGAACTTGAACTTCCTGACCGGACTAGCTGACATTGCTCCCGATGGCTCCATCATTGTGCCGGACAGTATGCACCTTGCGGCACGTGTCGGTATGGAGGGGGCGCAGTGCACTGCCGCCCTGAAACTGAAGGAGAAGGAAGGCGCCTTGAATTTGGACGCCGCCTATAATCTTGCTACGGAAGCCTACCATGCCGACCTTGCCATCAACAACTTACAGGTGCATCACTTCCTGCCCAAGGACTCTATCTATACTCTTACGGCAAAGATGTCCGTTAAGGGACAAGGGGTGGATGTGGCATCACGAAAAACCGTGGCCGCTTTGAATGCCTCCTTGGAAAAACTACAGTATGGCCATTGGAACATTTCCGGTGTAGATGTGCATGCCGGACTCAAGTCATCCGTTGCTACCGTCCGTCTTGCCAGCGATAATGTCCTTCTCAAGATGCAGGGAAATGCGGATATGCGTCTTGACCGCAGCTATCTGGATGGCGCTTTGGATTTAAATGTGGAAGAGGTGAATCTGCATAAGCTGGGTTTGGTGCCCCGACCATTGAAACACCCGTTTGCCTTTACAATGGGAGCGGAGGCACGTCATGATTCTCTCAAGTTGAGGCTTGATGCCGGTGACTTGAATCTGCGTTTCCGCGCTCACAGCACGTTGAAGAAGTTGATGGAACAGTCGGATAAATTTGTCTCTATCCTGACAAAGCAGATTGATGAACGGCGTTTGGACCATGCCGCTTTGCGCCAAGTCCTTCCTTCAGCGGGCATGCATCTGGAAGCCGGTAACCAGAATCCCGTCAGCTATTTCCTGGCTGCAAAGGGTATTTCCTATAATGATTTCAAACTGAGCTTCGGATTTACTCCGCAAGTCGGCATCAATGGACGTACAGCTGTTCACGGATTGCGCATGGACTCCTTGCAGCTCGATACGATATTTTTTACAGTGAAGCAGGATACTGCCCGCATGAAGTTGCAAGGTGGTGTCATAAACGGTCCCAAGAACCCGCAATTTGTGTTCCGTAGCACACTGACGGGTGAAGTCCGTAATGAAGATGCGGAACTGACTGTGGATTATGTGAATGGAAAAGGGCAGACCGGTGTTCTATTCGGTATTAATGCCCGTCCGTTGACCGAAGGACACGGTCGCGGTAATGGTGTGCTGCTGAACCTTATTCCTGCCGAGCCGATTATCGCTTTCCGTAAATTCCACTTTGCGGACAATAGTAACTGGATTTATCTGCATAAGAATATGCGCGTCTATGCCAATATTGATATGGACAGTGACGATGGTCTGTGTTTCCGTATGCAATCCGACAAGAATGATACCCTTTCCTTGCAGAATATAAACGTAGAACTGAGCCGATTGCGCTTGGATGAACTTACGGAGGTACTTCCTTATATGCCCCGGCTTACGGGATTGTTCTCCGCCGAAGCAAATTATATACAGACTGCCACTTCCCTGCAGGTGTCCGCCGAAGCCAATGTAGAGAAACTGACCTACGAACGCCAACCGGTTGGAGACATCGGCCTGGGGGCTACCTGGTTGCCGGGCGACAAGAATACGCACTATCTGAATACCTATTTTACATATGATAATGAAGAAGTGATGACCGCCGACGGTATCTTGACGCAGAAGAACGGAAAGGATACCCTGGAAGTGTCCACCCGTTTCGAGCATTTTCCATTGAAGATGGCCAATGCATTCATCCCTGACCAAACGGTGGCCTTTACCGGAGATATTGATGGAGGGCTTTATATTTATGGTTCGCTGGACAAGCCTCAAATGCATGGTGATATTGTTTTGGACAGTGTGTCTGTCTATGCACGCCAGGCGGGAGCACGTTACTGGTTCGACAACCGTCCGGTACAGATAAAGGACAATCAGTTGATATTTGATAAGTTTGCCATTTATACCACCAGCAAGAATCCGTTTACGATTGACGGTAAGGTTGATTTCCGGAATATGGAGCGTCCTACTGCCAACCTCAATCTGCTGGCAGAGAACTATACGTTGCTGGATGCACCGCGTACCCGCGAAAGTCTGGTGTATGGAAAGGTGTTCGTCGACTTGCATGCCACGGTGAAGGGGCCGCTTGACGGGCTCACGATGCGTGGAAACATGAATTTGCTGGGCAATACCAACGTAACCTACGTGTTGACCGATTCCCCTTTAACGGTGGAAGACCGTCTCAGTGGGCTGGTTACCTTTACCTCGTTCACCGATACGACGTCGGTAAAAGCAGATGAGGTTCCTGCCATGTCTTTGGGAGGATTGGAAATGTATATGTCCGTCCATATTGACGATGCTGTCCGTCTTCGTGCTGACTTGAGTCCCGACCGCAGCAAATACATCGAACTGGAAGGTGGCGGTGATTTGAATATGCAGTATACTCCCCAAGGGGATATGAGCCTTACCGGACGCTATACCCTTTCGGGTGGCGTCATGAAATATTCGCTGCCTATCATCCCGTTGAAGGAGTTCCAGTTCAATCCCGGCAGTTATGTGGATTGGCGGGGGAATATTATGAATCCTACGCTGAGTCTGAAGGCTACGGAACGTATGCGTGCTTCTGTGGCCGATGGTGACGGGGACGGTTCGCGCATGGTGAACTTCGATGTTTCCATTTCCATCAAGAACAGGCTTGACGCTCCCGATTTGATATTCGATATTTCGGCGCCCGAAGATGCCGCAGTAGAGAATGAGCTGCAGGCAATGGGTGCAGAAGAGCGTAGTAAGCAGGCCATTGCCATGCTTGCCACGGGTATTTACCTGAACAGTGGTGCCAAAGGAGGAGGTTTGTCAATGGGAGCCGCCTTGAACTCAGTGCTTCAGAGCCAGATAAACTCCTTGGCGGGAGGTATAAAAGGTGCCAATATCAGTGTAGGTGTGGAAGACCGTACCTCTGCTGAAACGGGTGACACGCAGAAAGACTTCAGTTTTCGTTATTCCCAGCGTTTCTTCAACGACCGCGTACAGATAGTCATCGGTGGAAAAGTGTCCACCGGGGCCAATGCCACGAACGATGCGGAATCATTCATTGACAATATATCGCTGGAATACCGTCTTGATGCGTCGGGTACTCGATATGTCCGTGTATTCCATAATAAAAACTACGAAAGCATACTCGACGGTGAGATAACCGAAACGGGTGTCGGCCTTGTGCTGCGCCGGAAGATGGACCGATTGAGTGAACTCTTCATCTTCAGGAAGAAAAAGATAAAACCGGAGGCTGAAAATAGCGATATGAAAAAGTAGGAATGTGATATGAAACGACTGATATTATATATTGCAGGATTGATATTTCTGGCAGGTTGCTCCACCACGAAGCACTTGCCCGAGGGGGAGATACTCTATACCGGCCAAAAGCCAATGATTGTATTGAACCGCAGTGAAACGTCTGTTGGTGAGATTGCTATGGAAGAGGTGGAAGCCGCCCTTGCTACGGCACCGAACAATTCGTTGCTGGGAAGCTCTACTATCCGCTATCCCTTTCCTTTCGGACTGTGGATTTACAATGGTTTCCAGAAGTATGAGAAGGGATTCGGAAAGTGGATATTCAATAAATTTGCCGCCACTCCGGTGCTTATGTCTACGGTGAATCCCGATATACGCCAGAAGGCGGCGGTTAACTTGCTGCGCGATTATGGCTATTTCAACGGAAGCGTCAGCTACAAGACATTTATCGACCCGAAGGACTCGCTGAAGGCAAAGTTGCAATATACGGTGAACATGCGTAACCCCTACTTTATAGATACGGTATATTATCGTGGTTTCAGCGAGCGTACCACTCGCATTATGGAGCTGGGACGCCGACGTTCCCTTATCAGTTCGGGAGAACAATTCAATGTGGCTGATTTGGATGGGGAGCGTACCCGTATCAGTACCCTGCTGCGTAATGTGGGCTGTTATTATTTCCGTCCCGACTACCTGACCTATCAGGCCGATACCATGATAGTTCCCAATGGGCATGTCCAGATGCGCTTGATTCCCGTTCCCGGTATGCCAAAGGTAGCCGAGAAGCAGTTCCGTGTGGGGCGTAAATCCGTCTATCTTCTTGGAAAGCAGGGGCAGGAACCCAATGACAGCATGGATTACAAAGGCTTGACCATACATTACTACAACAAACCTCCGGTACGTCCCAACATGCTTTACCGTTGGTTGAACTATCAAGGTTATCGGCGGAAACGTCAGATACAGGACAGCGCAGGTATTGCCCGCCAGCGTTCTATGCAGAGTTTGTATAGTTTGTACCGTCAGACCCGTATTCAGGAGCGTCTGGCAAGCGTCGGTATTTTCCGTTATGCGGAGATGCAGTATATACCGCGTGATACGGCGTTTGTGTCTGATACATTGGATGTGAGGGTCATTGCCGCGCTCGATAAACCCTACGATGCGGAGTTGGATTTTAATGTCACCATGAAGAGCAATAACCAGACGGGACCGGGTGCCGCTTTTACGGTGACGAAGAACAATGTCTTCGGTGGCGGTGAAAGCTGGAATGTGAAGTTGAACGGTTCGTACGAATGGCAGACGGGCAAGTCAAGTTCTTCCCTGATGAACAGCTATGAACTGGGGATTTCCACTTCTCTCATCTTTCCGCGCGTGGTGTTTCCTAGGATGGGCGACCGTGAGTATGACTTCCCGGCTACAACGACTTTCCGTTTATATGCCGACCAGATGAACCGTGCCAAGTATTATAAGCTGCTGGCTTTTGGCGGTAATGTCACTTATGACTTCCAGCCCAAATCGACTTCCAGGCACAGTATAACTCCTTTCCGTTTGACATTCAATGTGCTGCGTAATCCTACTGCCGCTTTCGATACGTTGCGTGCCGAGAATCCGGCACTCTACGTTAGTTTGCGCGACCAGTTCATTCCTGCCATGGAGTACACCTATACTTATGACAACGCTTCCGTGCGCGGCAAGCGTAACCCCATCTGGTGGCAGACCACCGTTGCGTCGGCCGGTAACCTGACTTCTGCCGTCTACCGTATTTTCGGCAAGCCGTTCAGTGAGGAAGGAAAGAAGCTTTTCGGGGTACCTTTTGCACAGTTCCTGAAGCTGAACTCGGAATTCAGGTACCATTACCGGATAGACAAGAACCAAATGATAGCCTCGCGTATTGCCGGAGGGGTGATATGGTCGTATGGCAACGCTACGACTGCACCTTATACGGAACAGTTCTATATCGGCGGTGCCAATAGTGTGCGCGCCTTTTCTGCACGCAGTATAGGTCCGGGCGGCTATCCTCCCGAGACGGACAGAAAATATACCTATATCAACCACGTGGGTGATATTCGCATAGAAGCCAATATCGAGTATCGCTTCCGTATGATTGCCGACTTGCATGGAGCGGTGTTTCTGGATGCCGGCAATGTATGGCTGATGCGTAAGGACGAAAATCGCCCGAACGGTGAGTTCACCTTGAAGAATTTCCCGAAACAGATTGCTTTGGGTACGGGATTCGGCTTACGCTATGACCTGGACTTCCTTGTTTTCCGTCTGGATTTGGGTATCGGGCTTCACGACCCGTATGATACCGGAAAGTCGGGATATTACAATATTCCTAAGTTCAAGGATAGTATGGCACTGCATTTTGCCATCGGTTATCCGTTCTAAATGTACGTTTTTGAACGGATAGTGGTAAAGAATGAACTAAAACTCCCTTTTGTCAGACATAAATTTTTGTACATTTGCAACCGTTATCAACTATGATACACTAACCTTTTTAAATAATAACTAATATGAAACCAACTTTATTCTTATTGGCAGCCGGTATGGGCAGCCGTTATGGTGGCTTGAAACAATTGGACGGATTGGGACCGAATGGCGAAACTATCATGGATTATTCTATTTACGATGCCATCAATGCCGGTTTTGGCAAGCTCGTTTTCGTAATCCGTAAAGATTTTGAACAGGACTTCCGCGACAAGATTATTTCCAAATACGAAGGCCATATTCCCTGCGAACTGGTATTCCAGTCCATAGATGACCTTCCTGAAGGCTTCACCTGCCCCGAAGGCCGTACCAAACCTTGGGGAACCAACCATGCTGTAATGATGGGTGCCGATGTAATAAAGGAACCGTTTGCTGTTATCAATTGCGACGATTTCTACGGTCGTGACTCCTTCCAGGTAATGGGCAAATTCCTTGCAGCCCTTCCCGAAGGCTCCAAAAACGTATATTCCATGGTAGGCTTCCGCATCGGCAATACGTTGAGCGAGAGCGGTACCGTATCCCGTGGTTTGTGCGGAACGGATGCAAACAACTTGTTGACTTCTGTAGTAGAGCGTACCAAGATTCAGCGTATGGACGGCGAGGTGAAGTACATCGATGATAACGGTGAATGGACTGCCACTCCCGAGACGACTCCGGTCAGCATGAACTTCTGGGGCTTTACTCCCGATTACTTTGCTTACAGTGCAGAGTTTTTCAAGAGCTTCCTGAGCGACCCGAAGAATATGGAGAATCTGAAAAGCGAATTCTTCATCCCGCTGATGGTGGATAAGCTGATTAACAATGGCACTGCTACCTGCGAAGTGCTCGATACAACCAGCAAGTGGTTCGGTGTGACTTATCCCGAAGACCGTCAGAGTGTAGTCGACAAGATTCAGGCTTTGGTGGATGCGGGCGAGTATCCTGCGAAGCTGTTCTAAAGTAAGACGGAAGGATAACTTGATTCGCATTAATTTATTTGGGTAAAAGAACAAAAGGACAAATATGGGGAAGGCGTTTGCCAGAGCTATATTTGTTCTTCTGTTTTCTGTTCACGAGGTGTCTGGTGCAAGCATACTGAAATGTTGGAACAGAACCCTGCATTGGGCTCACCGATATTGGAACCTTTGAAATCAGATTACTCCAAGTATGTCCGGAACAGCGTAGGGAATTGGTTAAATGATGCAAGTAAGACGCAATCCGGATTTGTAAGGAAGCTTTGCAGGCGTTGGGAAAGTGAAACGAAAGAGACCAAGTATATCGTTAAGAAAGCGCTGAGGACTGTCGGTAAATGAGTGTCTGTTCCAAGGTATGGGGTGAGTTTTGGGCTTACTGAATCGATGTGCGGGAAAAAGGGCATTATATCCTCAAACATAAATCGTTATAACCAAGTGATGAAACAATTAATTGCATGTTGCGGGTTGGATTGCGAAAATTGCGCCGCCCGTATAGCCACTGTCAATAATGACGATGAGCTGAGAGAGAAAACTGCCAAAGAGTGGAGTGTGCTGAACAATACGCCGGAAATTACGCCGGAAACCATCCATTGTATGGGGTGCCGTGCAGACGGGGTGAAGTTTGCCTATTGCAGCGATTATTGTGCTATCCGCAAATGTGTGTACGAAAAAGGTTTCAATACTTGTGGCGACTGTAAGGAACTGGATACTTGCCAGGTGGTAGGTGCGGTTCTTCAGCATGCGCCCGGTGCAAGGGAAAATCTTTATTAACCGTAAAATCTTTGATTAAATAAAATATTGCGTATCTTTGCAGTATGACAAAGACATTTAAATCGGATTTGGTTTTGTAAACAATCTGTGTTCCCTGCACAGATTGTCCCCCCTTCGTTTACTCTCGGATAACTTCTTTCGAGAGTGTTTTTTTATTGTTATAATTCAAGTTTAATCCGCATATTATGCTGAAGGTATTGTGATACTTTCCGTATATGCAAAATATAGTAAGAAAATGAGTAACGAAAATAAAACTATCCACGATTTCGAACTTAATTTAATCTGTGACTTTTTCTCCAATATGGAACGACAAGGCCCTGGCAGTCCTGAAGCGACGTTGAAGGCATTGAGCTTTGTAGACGGTCTTACCGATGAATCCTTTATTGCCGATATCGGCTGTGGAACGGGTGGCCAGACAATGGTAGTAGCTGGCCATGTGCCGGGGCGGATTACAGGAATTGACCTTTTTCCCGGCTTTATTGATATCTTCAACCGTAATGCAAGGCAGTTAGGCTTGCAGGACAGAGTAAAAGGAATTGTCGGTTCAATGGATGCCCTTCCTTTCGGTGAGGAGGAGCTGGATATGATTTGGTGTGAAGGTGCTATCTATAACATTGGCTTTGAACGTGGCTTGAAGGAGTGGCGTAAGTATCTGAAACCGGGAGGGTATATTGCCGTCTCCGAGAGTTCATGGTTTACGGACGAACGCCCTGCGGAAATCAATGACTTCTGGATGGACGCTTACTCTGAAATGGATACACTTCCCAATCAGGTGACCAAGTTGTACAAGGCGGGTTATCTCCCCGTTGCTACATTCATTCTGCCGGAGAATTGCTGGACAGAGCATTACTTTGCTTCAAAGGTTGCGGCCCAGGAGATTTTCCGTAAGAAATATGCCGGTAATAAAATTGCCGAAGAGTTCAGCTCACTCCAAATGATTGAGGATGAACTATACGGCAAATATAAGGAATTCTACGGTTATGTGTTTTTTATTGCTAAGAAGGTAGATTGATGGCAGACTTCTCTTATTGAGGAATGCGGGTATTCTCATGGCAGAATATCCGCATTTTGTGTTTTGAGTGGATTTTATTGTTTTGAGGATGTGCGGAACTTCTGAGGAGGTATTCCCGTATGACGTTTAAAGAATTTGTTGAAGAAGGCCGCATTATTAAAACCTAGACTCACGGCTATATCCTTTATCGGAGTGTTGGCGGTACAAAGTTGTGCTTTGGCATCCATGATGATAGTATTGTTGATGATTTCCATGGCTGTATGTCCTGATTCCTTTTTGACAAGGCGGCAAAGAGCTGCCGGTCTCATATTCATTTTCAATGCATAATAGGACACTTGATGCTCCCGGACATAGTCTGTGTGTACCAATCGGATAAAAATGCGGTATTGGTTGAAATGCCTGCTGCCCGGAGTCTCTTTTATTCTAGGGCGTTCCGGACAGAGTTCGGATATACCTTGTAACAGATAGGTCAGTAGAGTTTGCAATGAAACTAGACTTGAGGGGCTTTCTGTTCTTTGGTAGAGGTGTGACAAATAGGTCATGAACTCGGCATAAAGCTGGAAGTCCGTTTTCGATAGAGGAAAAATATAGTGTTTGCCTATAATGTGAAACTTATCCATCATGACCTTGCCGGCCCCTGAACTCTGGATAAGTTGTTGGGAAAATATGACGACATATATTTCAGCATCGTCTGACGTGTGTAGCAATTGTACGAAGGTCTCGGGAGGAATAACTAGGAGGGTGTTAGCTTCAACCCTGAATTGAGTATGGTTTATGATGGTTTTCAGAACTCCTTTGGTGCATAGAGCGAAGATACTGGCCTTGGTGTGGTATGGCTTTTCCACTAGCGGATTCAGTTCATTGGTTGTGATATGATTGCAGGCAATGAACTCGGCATTTATATTGAATTCGGATATATTCATGTTGGAGATTTTAAGACACAAAAATGGGGGATAATAATGTATAAATGACAGAGATAACAGTTAAAATCAATATTACGCTCAATTTGTCTCTGTTAAATAAGGTAAAGTTGTGAATAATAGAATATATACATGCTAAAACGGAATATTGATTTATAAGGGTTTGTTTGTGGCATAAGCATTTTAGCCCGAACTTTGCTCCTTGTATGATAAAACAATTCTGATGAATCCGAATGTTCCTCAAGAAGTACGTATAATAAATGCCATCTCCGAGCAGTTGTTCAACTCATGGCCCGTCAGCATTATTATGATTGATTTGGAAGATTGTATCTGGCGTCTGAATCAGCAGGTGATGAATGAACTCCATTTGAATGAGTATGTGATAGGGCGGCGTATCACTGACTTATTGGAAGTGGTATGTGATAAAAAGAATGTGTTAGAAGACCTTTTGCTGCAACTTCGGGAGAGGGATGTGCGGATTATTCCCTTAGATATCAATTGCTTTATACGTGAATTGAAGAGTGGTATCAGTTTTCTGATACAAGGTGCTATGGTGGGAATTCATGAAGATGGACAATTGGTGAGGATTGTACTCTATTTCAGGAATGTGTTGGAAGAACGGACACAGAAGCATTTGCTGAATATTGCGCTGAGCCGCACCCAGATATTTCAATGGTCTTTCGACATGGAACATAATCTGATGATTATAGAACCGCGTTATTTTGAATATTTGGGGATTCCTACGCGTGACTATACGCTGACGCCTGAGGAATTCGCATTTCTGATTCATCCGGACGACCGGAAGGGAGTGTTTGATGCTTTGGCTTTACAGTTGCATGGTAATTTGTACGAACGCCCAGTGGAATACCGTCTACGGAGGGGAGACGGCAAGTGGGAGTGGTTTGAGGCGCAATCTACCTATGTGGGGCAATTGACGGATTTGCCGTTCCGTATCATCGGTATTTGCATGAGTACGCAGAAATACAAGGATACGGAGAATAAATTGAACGAGGCTTTGCAGAAAGCGCAACGTAGCGATGAGTTGAAGAGCGTATTTCTTGCTAATATGAGCCACGAGATACGTACGCCACTAAATGCCATTGTGGGCTTCTCTACACTACTGGCTTGTGGGGATGCCGACTTGTCGCGGCAGGAGATTATGGAATTTACGTCTTTGATTGAAAAGAACAGCCAGTTGTTAATGGTGTTGATTTCAGATATTCTGGATTTGTCCAAGATAGAATCGAACACGATGGAATTCCATTTTGAGAAGGTTTCTTTAAATGGCATATTGGAAAGCATTTACAGTGCGCAGAAGATGAATCTTCGGAAAGGAGTGGAGTTACTGCTAGACCTTCCGGACCGGGCGGCAGTTATCTATACAGATCCTACGCGTTTGGGGCAAGTTGTCAACAATCTTATCAATAATGCGGTGAAGTTCACTGCTGAAGGACGCATAACCATAGGGTATAGGCTGAAGGACTTTGCTACATTGGAAGTCTTTGTGGAAGATACGGGAACTGGCATGTCGGAAGAGGTTCTGGCGCACATTTTTGAACGTTTCTATAAGGGAGATGCTTTTGTGCAGGGCACGGGATTGGGATTGGCCATTTGCAGGACTATCGTTGAAAGGTTTCATGGAAAAATAGAAGTGGCTTCAACTCTTGGCAAGGGGAGCCGCTTTGCAATTGTCCTTCCGCAGGAAATGCGGGAGTAGTGTTCTCTTTCTTGGATATTTGATGTAATTATGTGAGCGTATGATATTGTATAACGTTGAAAATCGCTACCTTTGCAGTCTTGAACGATAAATTCATTGACACTATGATATCTGTAGAAGGACTGAAGGTAGAATTTAATGCCACTCCTCTGTTCGAAGACGTCTCTT
The DNA here is from genome assembly GCF_003466325.1 of Bacteroides sp. 4_1_36. Classification (NCBI taxonomy): domain Bacteria; kingdom Pseudomonadati; phylum Bacteroidota; class Bacteroidia; order Bacteroidales; family Bacteroidaceae; genus Bacteroides; species Bacteroides sp. 4_1_36. The sequence goes on along the minus strand of NZ_QSOX01000005.1, from coordinate 199,052 downwards.
ATGTTATCAATAAGAAAGACCGTATAGCTCTTGTCGGCAAGAATGGTGCCGGTAAGTCCACCATGCTCAAGATATTGGCTGGCATTCAGCAGCCCACTGCCGGCATTGTTGCCGTTCCTCGCGAATGTACTATCGGGTATTTGCCCCAAGTGATGATACTCAGTGACAAGCGCACCGTAATGCAGGAGGCTGAACTTGCCTTCGAGCATATTTTTGAGATGCAGGCGGGCATCGAACGCATGAATCGGCAACTTGCCGAACGTACCGATTACGACAGCGAGGATTACCAGAAACTGATTGACCGCTTCACTCACGAAAACGAACGTTTTCTGATGATGGGCGGCACCAACTACCGTGCCGAAATAGAGCGCACGCTCCAAGGGCTGGGCTTCAGCCGCGAGGACTTTGACCGCTCTACAAGCGAGTTTTCCGGTGGTTGGCGTATGCGTATAGAGCTTGCCAAGCTGTTGCTTCGCCGTCCGGATGTGTTGCTGCTCGACGAGCCTACCAACCACCTTGACATCGAGAGTATCCAGTGGTTGGAGAACTTCCTTTCCACCCGTGCCAATGCGGTGGTGCTTGTCAGCCACGACCGCGCCTTTTTGAACAATGTCACTACGCGTACCATCGAAATAACTTGTGGACGCATTTACGACTATAAAGTGAAATACGATGAGTTCGTGGTGCTTCGCAAGGAGCGCCGGGAGCAGCAACTACGTGCTTACGAGAATCAGCAGAAGCAGATACAAGATACGGAAGATTTCATCGAACGTTTCCGGTACAAAGCTACCAAGGCTGTGCAAGTGCAGAGCCGCATCAAGCAGCTCGAAAAGATAGAGCGCATCGAAGTGGATGAGGAAGACAACTCCTCTTTGCGCCTGAAGTTTGTTTGCAGTAGCCGTAGCGGTAATTATCCCGTTATCTGCGAGGATATGGAGAAATCCTACGGTGGGCACGTTGTTTTCCACGATGTGAATTTGACTATCAACCGAGGAGAGAAGGTTGCTTTTGTCGGTAAGAACGGCGAAGGTAAGTCTACGCTTGTAAAGTGTATTATGGGTGAGATTACGGATTATACCGGTAAGCTTACACTGGGACATAATGTGCAGATTGGATATTTTGCCCAGAACCAGGCACAGCTTTTGGATGAGAGCCTGACTGTATTCGATACGATTGACCGCGTGGCCGTAGGGGATATCCGCCTCAAAATCCGTGATATTCTAGGTGCTTTCATGTTCGGCGGTGAGGCTTCGGATAAAAAGGTGAAGGTGCTCAGCGGTGGAGAGCGTACCCGGCTTGCCATGATAAAACTGCTGTTGGAGCCGGTGAATTTCCTGATTCTCGACGAACCTACGAATCATCTTGACATGCGTTCCAAAGATGTGTTGAAGGAGGCTATCCGCGATTTTGACGGAACGGTGATAATAGTCAGCCATGACCGTGATTTTCTGGACGGACTTGCGACTAAAGTGTACGAGTTTGGTGGCGGACTGGTGAAGGAACATCTGGGAGGAATTTATGATTTCCTGCAAAAGAAGCAGATAGAGAGCCTGAATGAGTTACAGAAATCCCCTTCACTTTCCGCTTCGCCCACTGCCGGTAAGGCGGCATCGGGAAATGCTGGTGCAGAACCGGTTCAACCCTCGGCAGCCAAACTCTCTTATGAGGAGCAGAAGGAGCTTAATAAGAAGCTCAAGAAACTGGAACGTCGCGTTACCGATTGTGAAGCGGAGATAGAGCAGACGGAGGCTGCCATTGCCATTCTTGAGGCCAGGATGGCCACACCGGAAGGTGCTTCGGACATGTCGCTTTATGAGCAGCACCAAAAACTGAAAGAGCAGCTTGACCGCGTGATGGAAGAGTGGGACGCGGCTACTGTAGAGTTGGAGAATCACTAACTATTATATTTTATATGTTTATGAAAGCAAATCATTTGTTACCCATTGCAGCATTCTGTCTGATGACGGCTTCCTGCAACACCGGCAAGCAGCAGGCTGAACTTACAGCAGGCATCCAGCTCGCCAATCTTGACACAACGGCTCTACCCGGAACTGACTTTTACCAATACGCATGTGGCGGTTGGATGAAGAACAATCCGATTCCTGCTGAATACTCACAGTACGGTTCTTTTACTATCCTTGCAGAAAACAACCGCAAGCAGATTCAAGGACTGATTGAAGAGCTTGCCGCCACCCAGCACGAAGTCGGCAGCGTGGCACAAAAAATCGGTGACTTGTACAAAATCGTAATGGACAGCGTGAAGCTGAACAAGGACGGTGTAGCCCCCATCAAGGCTGAACTCGACCAGCTGGCTGCTTTGAAGGACAAGAAGGAGCTTTATGCCTTGCTGGGCGATATGCAGAAGAAGGGTATCATCGCCTACAACGTGCTGTATGTTGGCGCTGACGAAATGAACAGTAGCATGAATGCTGTACAGACCTATCAGACCGGGCTGAGCATGGGCGAACGTGAATACTATCTGGAGAATGATGAGGCTACTGCCAAAATTCGTGATGCTTTCCGTACACATGTACAGAAGATGTATCAGTTGGCTGGTTTCGACGAGGCTACTGCCAAGAAAGGTATGGAGGTGGTGATGGATGTGGAAACACGTCTTGCCAAGGCTTTCCGCTCTCGTACGGAGTTGCGTGACCCGCATGCCAATTATAACAAGATGAGCATGGAAGAGTTGAAGAAGAATTATCCTACTTTCGATTGGGATGCTTATTTGTCTGCCATGGGCTTGAAGGATGTGAAGGAAATCATCGTAGGCCAGCCCGCTTCACTGAAAGCTGCTGCCGATATTCTGGATACGCTGCCCATTGAACAGCAGAGCCTTTATCTGCAATGGAAATTGATTGATTCTGCCGCAAGCTTGTTGAACGATGCTATGGCAGAACAGAACTTCGACTTCTACAGCCGCACCATGAGCGGTACACAAGAAATGCAGCCCCGCTGGAAGAGAGCGGTAAGCACTGTAAGCGGCGCGCTGGGCGAAGCTGTAGGTCAGATGTACGTGGAGAAATATTTCCCTGCTGCTGCCAAGGAGCGTATGGTGACTTTGGTGAAGAACTTGCAGGAAAGCCTGGGCGAACGTATCCAGAATCTTGCTTGGATGGGTGATTCCACTAAGGTGAAAGCTCTGGAGAAACTGGCTACCTTCCATGTGAAGATTGGTTATCCCGACACTTGGAAAGACTACTCCACACTGGAAATCAAAAACGACTCTTACTGGGCAAACATGGAACGTGCCAACGAGTGGAGCCATGCCGAAATGATAGCCAAGGCCGGCAAGCCGGTGGATAAGGACGAATGGCTGATGACTCCGCAGACCGTCAACGCTTACTATAACCCGACTACGAACGAAATCTGTTTCCCCGCCGGTATCCTGCAATATCCTTTCTTCGATATGAATGCGGATGATGCCTTCAACTATGGTGCCATCGGTGTGGTAATCGGTCATGAGATGACTCACGGATTCGACGACCAGGGTCGCCAGTACGACAAGGACGGTAACCTGAAAGACTGGTGGACTGCTGAAGATGCCAAGAACTTTGACGAGCGTGCTCAGGTGATGGTGAACTTCTTCGATAGCATCGAGGTTGCTCCGGGCGTATATGCCAACGGACGCATGACATTGGGTGAGAATATTGCCGACCACGGTGGTCTGCAGGTTTCTTATCAGGCATTCAAGAAAGCTACGGCTGCCAATCCGCTGCCGGTGCTGGATGGTCTTACTCCCGAACAACGTTTCTTCCTGGCATACGCAGGTGTATGGGCCAATGATATCCGTCCCGAAGAAGTGTTGAACCGCACGAAGAGTGATGTGCACTCATTGGGCGAATGGCGCGTAAACGGTGCATTGCCGCAAATCGGTGCTTGGTATGAGGCATTCAACGTGACAGAAAAAGACCCGATGTTCTTGCCGGTAGAAAAACGTGTATCTATTTGGTAAACCAACAAAATAACCCTTAAAAAAAGGCGGCAGACTGGAAACAGATGCCGCCTTTTTTAATTATACCTAATTTATTGTGTATGAATGTATGTATGAATAAACAAAATTTGTAACTTTGCGCATCAAATACTAATATACGCATACTTTAATACGCAAATCCATGTCTGAAACAAAAAGAATCAAAACAGCTCTGGTATCTGTTTACCATAAGGAAGGTTTGGACGAAATCATTACCAAACTGCATGAAGAAGGTGTAGAGTTCCTCTCAACCGGTGGAACCCGTCAGTTTATAGAATCCCTGGGTTATCCCTGCAAGGCAGTGGAAGACCTCACTACATACCCTTCCATCCTGGGCGGACGCGTGAAGACTTTGCATCCGAAGGTTTTTGGAGGTATTCTTTGCCGCCGCGGATTGGAGCAAGACATGCAACAGATTGAAAAATATGAAATCCCCGAAATAGACCTCGTCATTGTTGACCTCTATCCGTTTGAGGCTACCGTTGCCAGTGGTGCCGAAGAACCTGCCATCATCGAAAAGATTGACATAGGCGGTATCTCTCTGATTCGTGCCGCAGCCAAGAACTATAACGACGTGGTTATCATCGCTTCGCAAGCACAATATCAGCCGTTCCGCGACATGCTGATGGAACACGGAGCCACTACTACCATCGAAGAACGCCGTTGGTTTGCCAAAGAGGCTTTCGGAGTGTCTTCACACTATGATTCTGCCATCTTCAACTATTTCGATGGCGAGGAAGGTTCCGCTTTCCGTTGTTCTGCCAACAGCCAGAAGACTTTACGCTATGGCGAGAATCCGCATCAGAAAGGTTATTTCTATGGCAATATTGATGCTATGTTCGACCAGATTCACGGTAAGGAAATCTCTTATAACAACCTGCTCGACATCAATGCTGCCGTTGACTTGATTGACGAATTCAAGGATACGACTTTCGCTATCCTGAAGCATAATAATGCTTGTGGACTGGCTTCACGTCCCACTGTGCTCGAAGCATGGAACGATGCGCTTGCCGGTGACCCGGTATCCGCTTTTGGTGGTGTGCTCATCACTAATGCCGTGATTGACAAGGCTGCTGCCGAAGAAATCAATAAAATTTTCTTTGAGGTGATTATCGCTCCCGATTATGATGTGGATGCGTTGGAAATCCTCGGTCAGAAGAAGAACCGTATTATCCTGGTCCGCAAGCCGGCAGCTCTGCCTAAGAAGCAGTTCCGCTCTTTGCTGAATGGCGTATTGGTTCAGGACCGCGACCTTAAGGTGGAAACTCCTGAAGAATTGAAGACTGTAACTACGAAGGCTCCCACTGCACAGGAAATTGAGGATATGCTCTTTGCAAACAAGATTGTGAAGAACAGTAAGTCGAATGCCATTGTGCTGGCAAAAGGAAAGCAGTTGTTGGCAAGTGGTGTAGGTCAGACCAGCCGTGTGGATGCTTTGAAGCAGGCTATCGAGAAAGCCAAAAACTTCGGTTTCGACTTGAATGGCGCTGTAATGGCAAGTGACGCATTCTTCCCTTTCCCCGACTGCGTGGAAATTGCCGGCAATGAAGGCGTAACAGCCGTCATCCAGCCGGGTGGAAGTATCAAGGATGAACTCTCGTTTGAATATTGCAACGAGCATGGCATTGCCATGGTAACTACTGGGTTCCGTCACTTTAAACACTAAGGTCATTTACTATTTGACGATTTACTATTTACTATTTGCCGGGAGGCGTCATTGTAGGTGGGGGTCGTCAGATAGCAGATCTGCCAAATAGTAAATAGTAAATCATTTAATAGTAAATCAATAGATGGGATTATTCTCCTTTACACAAGAAATAGCGATGGACCTTGGCACAGCCAATACCATCATCACCACGAATGGCAAGATTGTGGTGGATGAGCCTTCGGTGGTGGCTTTGGACCGTCGTACCGATAAGATGATTGCCGTGGGTGACAAGGCAAAGATGATGCACGAAAAGACCCACGAAAACATACGTACCATCCGTCCGTTGCGCGACGGTGTGATTGCCGACTTCTATGCCTGCGAGCAGATGATACGCGGACTTATCAAGATGGTGAACAACCGTAACCGTCTCTTCTCTCCGTCACTCCGCATGGTAATCGGGGTTCCTTCGGGCAGTACCGAAGTGGAGCTGCGTGCCGTGCGCGACTCTGCCGAGCATGCCGGCGGGCGCGACGTTTATTTGATTTTCGAGCCGATGGCTGCTGCCATCGGTATCGGTATCGATGTAGAGGCTCCCGAAGGCAACATGATTGTTGACATAGGTGGTGGTTCTACGGAAATTGCCGTTATCTCTTTGGGAGGTATCGTAAGTAACAACTCCATCCGCATTGCCGGTGACGACTTGACTGCCGATATTCAGGAATACATGAGCCGCCAGCACAACGTGAAGGTCAGCGAGCGTATGGCTGAGCGTATTAAGATTAATGTGGGTGCTGCCTTGACGGAACTCGGTGAGGATGCTCCTGAAGACTATATCGTTCATGGTCCGAACCGCATCACGGCATTGCCCATGGAAGTGCCGGTATGCTATCAGGAAGTGGCGCATTGCTTGGAGAAGTCTATCTCTAAGATTGAGACAGCCATCTTGAGCGCATTGGAAAATACGCCTCCCGAATTGTATGCCGACATCGTTCACAACGGTATCTATCTTGCCGGTGGCGGTGCATTGCTTCGTGGACTGGATAAGCGTCTGACTGATAAAATAAACATACCGTTCCACATTGCGGAAGACCCCTTGCATGCCGTTGCCAAAGGTACGGGCGTGGCATTGAAGAACGTTGACCGCTTCTCATTCTTGATGCGGTAATGCGAAATTTATTAAACTTTCTCATTAAATATAATTACTGGTTCCTCTTTCTTCTGTTAGAGGTTGCCAGTTTTATTTTATTATTTCGCTTTAATCATTACCAGCAGAGTGTGTATTTCACCTCTGCCAATGGCGTGGCGGGGAAGGTTTATGAAATATCGGGTGGCATCACTTCCTATTTCCACTTGAAGACGGCCAACGAAGACCTGCTCGACCGCAACATGTGGCTGGAGCAGCGGCTTTCGTTTCTGGAAAATGTCTTGAAGGAGAAAGGATTGGACTCCGCCAGGTTGTACAGCATGGAACGGCTTGCTCCTACGGAGTATCAGATATTCAAGGCGAATGTCATAAAGAACAGCTTGAACAAGGCTGACAATTATATCACTTTAGACCGTGGAACAACAGAAGGTATCCGTCCTGAGATGGGAGTTGTAGATGCCAATGGCGTGGTGGGTATTGTGTATAAGACCTCTCCCCATTACTCGTTGGTCATTCCGTTGCTGAACAGCAAGTCAAGCATCAGCTGTAAGATTGTGGGCAGTGATTATTTCGGTTATTTGAAGTGGGAGGGAGGTAATTCCCGTTTTGCCTATCTGAAGGATTTGCCCCGGCATGCCGAATTCAATCTGGGAGATACAGTAGTGACCAGCGGCTATTCCACCGTGTTTCCAGAAGGTGTCATGGTGGGGACGGTGGATGACATGTCTGACTCGCACGACGGGCTTTCGTATCTGTTGAAGATAAAGCTGGCTACGGACTTTGGAAAGGTGAGCAATGTGCGCGTCATTTCCCGCAACGGGCAGGATGAACAAAAGGCATTGGAGTCGAGGGCAGACGAGAAGTGACTAAGAAATTAGGGATTAGGGGTTAAGGATTAGGGATTAATCATCTTTATATCTTATAACTTATACACTCAATAACTTGTAACTCGTAACTTATAACTCATTAGCGTTGTTAATTAATTATCTGCATAAAATAGGATGGTTCATAGGTTTGGTACTGTTGCAGGTGCTGATATTGAACAATGTGCATATTGCAGGATATGCCACTCCATTTCTGTATATCTACTTGATACTGAAGTTTGAGTCGGACACTCCCCGCAATGCGTTGATGTTGTGGGCATTCTTTTTAGGGCTGGCTGTCGACGTCTTTTCCGACACACCGGGGATGAACGCTGCCGCTACGGTGTTGCTGGCTTTCTTGCGCCCCACTTTCCTGCGGCTGTTCGTGCCTCGTGACACGCTGGATACACTGGTTCCGGCCATCCGTACAATGGGGATTCTTCCTTTCCTGAAATATCTGGTTGTGAGTGTGCTGATACATCACGGCTTGTTGCTTACCCTCGAATTCTTCTCTTTTGCCCATATTGGTACGCTGTTGTTGAGAATTGTGGCAAGTACCCTGCTTACTGTGACCTGCATTATGGCTGTTGAGGGAATAAGAAAGAAAGGATAAAGGGATTAAGGATTAGGAATTGATGAAAGACTATACACTGGAAAAGCGGAAATATGTAATTGGAGCGGCGGCTATTGTCATCGTTCTTATTTACGTGTTCCGGCTGTTCGACCTGCAAATCATGACTGATGACTACAAGAAGAACGCGGACAGTAACGCTTTTCTGAACAAGATACAATATCCATCACGGGGGGCTATCTACGACCGTAACGGTAAGTTGCTCGTGTTTAACCAGCCTGCCTATGATATTACGTTTGTGCCTCGGGAGGTGACGCAGCTGGATACACTCGACCTTTGCAGTGCCTTGAACATTACCCGTGAGCAGTTTGACAAACGGATGAAGGACGTCAAGAACCGCTGGATGAACCCCGGTTATTCCAAATACACCCATCAGGTGTTCATGACGCAGCTTTCTGCCGAAGAGTGCGGTGTGTTTCAGGAGAAGCTGTTCAAATTTCCAGGTTTCTATATTCAGCGGCGTACTATCCGCCAATATACCTATAACTCTGCCGGCCATTTGCTGGGAGACATCGGCGAAGTGTCCAAGAAAGACATTGAGAACGATGACTATTATATTCGCGGAGACTATATAGGCAAGCAAGGCATCGAGAAATCCTATGAAAAGTATCTGCGTGGAGAGAAGGGGGTGGAGATTCTGCTTCGTGACGCTCACGGGCGCATCCAGGGACACTACATGGACGGACAGTTGGACCGTTCCTCCGTACCCGGCAAGAACCTGACACTAGGCATCGACATTGACCTCCAGATGTTGGGCGAACGGCTGCTTCAACACAAAATCGGTGCCATTGTGGCCATCGAACCGGCTACGGGTGAGATTCTGTGCATGGTTTCCTCGCCTACCTTTGACCCTCATCTGATGATAGGGCGCCAGCGGGGAAAGAACCACCGCCTGCTGCAGATGGACAAGCGGAAGCCTTTGTTGAACCGTGCCATCATGGGAGCTTATCCGCCGGGCTCCACCTTCAAGACGGCGCAGGCACTGACTTTCCTTCAGGAAGAGATTATCCACGAAGATTATCCGACTTTCCCTTGTGCGCATGGTTTCAATCATAAAGGCCTTCATGTGGGATGTCACGGACATGGTTCGCCTCTGTCGCTGATTCCTGCCATCGCTACCTCTTGTAATTCCTATTTCTGTTGGGGATTGTATCGCATGTTCGGTGATAAAAAATACGGTTCGCCGCAGAATGCCATTACCGTATGGAAAGACCACATGGTATCGCAGGGCTTCGGCTATCGGCTCGGTACCGACCTCCCCGGCGAACAGCGTGGACTGATACCGAATGCAAAGTTCTACGACAAGCCCTATCGGGGTTCGTGGAACGGTCTGACGGTGATTAGTATCTCCATCGGGCAGGGAGAGATTCTCGCCACCCCGTTGCAGATAGCCAATCTGGGTGCCACCATTGCCAACCGGGGGCATTTCATTACTCCGCACATCGTGAAGGAGATAGAAGACAATGAACTGGACAGCATCTATCGCAATCCCCGTTATCCCACCATCGACCGCGAATATTATGAAATGGTGGTGAAAGGCATGCGTGCCGCTGTAGACGGAAGTACGGGTAGCGCCACTTGCCGCATGGCGGGAGCCATCCTGCCGGGTGTGGAGGTCTGCGGAAAGACGGGCACGGCACAGAACCGCGGCAAGGACCATTCTGTCTTTATGGGCTTTGCCCCGATGGACAACCCTAAGATAGCCATTGCCGTCTATGTGGAGAACGGTGGTTTCGGTGCCACGTATGGCGTACCTATCGGTGCCATGATGATGGACCAGTATCTGCATGGAAAGCTGTCGCCCGAGAATGAGATACGGGCGGAAGAATTCAGTAACCGGGTGATACTTTACGGAGATGAGGAGAGATGATGATGAGGGGTTGGGGATTAAGGATTAGGGGGTAGGGATGAACGGTGAGTGACTTCAATAGTAAATAGTAAATCGTAAAATCGTAAATAAATTGGTGACAAGGAGAGATAGCATATGGAAATCATTGGACTGGGTGACGATTGTCGTTTACCTGCTGCTGATTGTATTCGGCTGGTTCAGTGTCTGTGGGGCGAGTTATGATTATGGTGACCGTGACTTTCTGGACTTCTCTACGCGTGCCGGCAAGCAGTTTGTCTGGATTATATGTTCCTTCGGGCTGGGGTTTGTGCTGCTGATGCTGGATGATTCCCTCTATGACATGTTCTCCTACCTTATATATATAGGGCTGATGCTGTTGCTGATTGTCACGATATTCATTGCGCCCGACACGAAAGGGTCGCGGTCGTGGCTCATCCTGGGGCCGGTCAGTTTGCAGCCGGCGGAGTTTGCCAAGTTTGCCACGGCGCTGGCGCTTGCCAAGTATATGAGCGCCTACTCGTTTACGATGAAGAATTGGAAAAGCTCCCTTATGTTGGCTTTCCTGATTCTCTTCCCCATGTTGCTGATTATCCTACAGCGGGAGACGGGTTCGGCATTGGTGTACTCTGCATTTTTCCTGATGCTTTATCGGGAGGGAATGCCGGGCGTGGTACTGTTCTCGGGTATATGTGCAGTGGCCTACTTTGTGGTGGGCATCCGTTTTGATGCGGTGATGATTGCCGATACACCGACGCCTATCGGGGAATTTGCCGTACTGCTGATGGTACTGCTCTTTGCCGGAGGTATGGTGTGGGTTTATAAAAAGCGTTGGGAACCCACACGGAATATTATCGGCGGTTCGCTGGGAGTGCTGCTCGTGGCTTATCTGATTTCGGAATACGTGGTACCCTTCAACTTGGTGTGGGTGCAGTGGGGGCTTTGTGCACTTGTTGTCGGGTATCTTGTCTTTCTTTCTTTAAGCGAGCGCCATTTATCTTATTTTCTGATTGGGCTGTTTGCTTTGGGTTCGATAGGTTTCCTCTACTCCAGCGACTACTTCTTCAATAAAGTGCTGGAGCCCCATCAACAGATACGTATCAAGGTGGTGCTCGGTATGGAAGAGGACCTTGCTGGTGCCGGCTATAACGTGAACCAGTCGAAGATAGCCATCGGCTCCGGGGGGCTGACCGGCAAAGGTTTCTTGAATGGTACGCAGACAAAGCTGAAGTATGTGCCGGAGCAAGATACGGACTTCATTTTTTGCACCGTGGGTGAGGAGGAAGGATTCGTAGGGTCTACGGCTGTACTGTTACTGTTCCTTATTCTTATTTTACGGCTGATTGTCGTGGCCGAGCGGCAGCAATCTCCCTTTGGCCGGGTGTATGGTTATTCTGTGCTTAGTATATTCTTGTTCCATCTATTCATCAATATAGGCATGGTGCTGGGGCTGACCCCCGTCATCGGTATCCCGTTGCCTTTCTTCAGTTACGGAGGTTCTTCTCTCTGGGGATTCACAATCCTGCTGTTTATCTTTCTGCGGATTGATGCGGGACGTAATCGTCGAATTTAGTTATGACCGTTTCCTTGTGGGACATACGAATGGACTTGATTATCATTACATTGCATTTACACATTGTTTACATCGTAATGTAACGGCCGTTACACCGCATTGTAACGTCCTTTACGCTGTATCGTAACGACTTTTACGCTATATTGTAACGCCCTTTACATGCTGGTGTAACGGTCGTTACATCCTGGCGTAAAAGACGTTACGCTATGAGGTAAGAGGGCAAGTTATGATACCCCGCCCGTTTCCGCTTCAAGGAGACGTGAGTGGGAGACTGAGGTGGTTGTTAGAAGAAGGTAATAAAGAACAATAGGGAGTTCCTATCTCTTCAGTTTGATGCCGATGTCATTGATTCCTTGCAGCCTTTCGTCCGGTAGCGTATAGGCCACTTTAAAGAGGTAGGTGCCGGGTTTGCCGATTCGAACGCTTCCTGCGGAGACGGCAGTCTGATAGAGACCTCCCCAGCCGTCACCTTTCCAGATTCCTTCTTTGTCCGCGAGGATTAGCTGTATGGTGTCCGTGGGTGACGGAATGGAATCTGCGGTGGTGTAGCAGATGGATAGAGGTAGATTCTGATAGGGGTAGTTGCTTCGGTTACGAACTTCCAAAGACAGTTTGTAGTAGGTCAGTGAGTCGGTGACCTTCACGTCGAAAGAGAGCGTGTCTTCGCGCAGCCAGCCTTCGGTGGGAAGGGATTGGAAGGAATGGTATACAGTCTGTTTGTCGCAAGCGCTCAGCAGGCTTGCGACAAACAGTAGTATGATACCTTTCAGGCAGAGATTCCTATTCTTGAGCTGGTTTGTCATTTTGGGCAGGTCTTTCACCTTGAGGTTTGGGCTTATTGTTACGGGGCGGACGACGGTTGTTATTGTTCCGTTGTTGACGTTCGCCTTGTTGCTGTTCACCTTGTTTGGGTGCTTGCCGGTCTTGTTTCTGTCTCGGTTGCCGGTCTTGCCTGGATTGTTCTCTCTGGTTGTTGGATTGCGGAGCACCCTGCTGCTCACCTCCTTGCGGACGACCGTTTCCACTCTTTTTCTTTCTCTTGTTACGGCTGTTGTTGCTGTTCTCGCCACCGTTGCCGTCACTGCCACTCTTGCCTTTCCGGTTGCGGTCAAAGCGAGTGAGACTCTCTTGTTCCAGCAAGTCCACCGGCTTTTTGGGTTCGGAACGATGGGTTTCTTCTATCAGGCTGTCGGGCTTGATGCCACGTCTGTTCAAACCGATAATCTCGAAGGCGCGTCTGCCGCTGATGGTCACCAGGTTGGCGGGGATGTTCTTGTCGCTTGAGTAGGTTATCTGGTTGCTCAGAATGTCGGCTTTGAAGAAGAAGAACTCACCGTCTTTGGTCTCTAAGGTAATCTCGCGTGAGGGCAGGCGTTTCTGTGCTTCCACGTAGCAGTCTACTTCGTAGTTGAGGCAGCACTTCAGTTTGGCGCATTGTCCGGCAAGCTTCTGCGGATTCAGTGAAATGTCCTGGAAGCGCGCCGCGCTGGTGGATACCGATACGAAGGAGGTCATCCAGGTGGCGCAGCACAGCTCGCGTCCGCAGGGACCGATACCGCCGATGCGTCCGGCTTCCTGGCGGGCACCAATCTGTTTCATCTCGATACGCACGCGGAAAGCGTCGGCAAGTATCTTGATGAGCTGGCGGAAGTCCACCCGTTCGTCGGCTATGTAGTAGAAGATGGCCTTGTTGCCGTCTCCCTGATATTCCACGTCTCCAATCTTCATGTTGAGGTTGAGGTCCAGGGCTATCTGACGCGAGCGTATCATGGTGGAGTGTTCACGGGCTTTTGCCTCGTTGTACTTCTCCATATCCACAGGCTTCGCCTTGCGGTAGATGCGTTTGATGTCTGCCTCAGACTTGATATTGGCTTTCTTCATTTGCAGCGGCACGAGACGTCCGGTCAGGGTCACCACACCGATATCATGTCCGGGGGTGGCTTCTACGGCTACGATGTCGCCTTTCTCCAGAGGTATCTTGTTGCTGTTGCGGAAATATCCCTTGCGGGTATTCTTGAACTGAACCTCTACCAGCTCGCTCTCATCGGCATTGCCCGGAATGTCTGCCAGCCAGTCGTAGGTGTTCAGTTGCTTGTCCTGCCTGCCGCAACTCTTGCAGCAGAGACCTCCGCTTCCGTTATGTAGTTTAAATTCCATCATCTATTTATTTACTATTTGACTATTTACTATTTGACTATTTACTATTTACGATTTGATACTTTGCATTTCATTATTTTGCCACTTTTCATTGTTTCAATAAAACAATCATTTTGAGAGAGAAGTCGAAAAACACCATGCGGGCGTTTACGTTCTGCTCGATGTGGCGTTGCGCTTCACTTAGTTCGTCCATGATACCCATGACGTTCCGTTCGTTGACAAAGGGGGCGAAACGGGTGGCGAAGTTCTGTTCGGGCAGCGTCATGTAGTTCATCTCCTTGCGGTGCAGGTTGTAGATGAAGTTCTCGCGGGTCATGCGCTGGCAGTAGTCCAGGAAGTTCTTCTGCCGTTCGCGTCCCATGGCAGCAAGCTGCTCGCTCCATTGTTTCATTTCCCGTATCTTGCGCTGGTAGGAGAGTCGCATCAGGCTGACAAAGAGGTTGAAGAACAGTTCGTTCTCTTCGTTCAGATGGATGGTCTCCAATGCTTTGATGAAGTCTCCGTTTGCCAGATGGGCTATCGTCTCGCTGTCGCGGGGCTGCACTCCGTACTTCTGCTGCAGGGCTTCGGCTATGTCGGCTTCTTCAATCTTGGGAATGTTGAAGCGCTGCGTGCGGCTGAGGATGGTGGGCAGTATCATTTCCGGAGCTTCGGAGATGAGGAGGAATATCGTTTTCTCGGGTGGCTCTTCCAGCAGTTTCAGCAGCTTGTTGGCGCATACTTCATGCAGCTTTTCGGGTAGCCATACGATGGTGACTTTGTAACCTCCTTCACTGGATTTCAGACTCAGCTTGCGGGTTATCTCGTCGCTTTCCTTGGCATAGATGATGGCTTGTCCGTTTTCGGCATCCATCTCGTTCAGCCAATGGTTCAGTCCGAAGTAGGGGCTGTTCAGCAGCAGGTGCCGCCAGTTGGCGATATAGTCGTCGCAGACTTCCTTTTTCCCTTTGGCACTCTTGACGATAGGGTATACGAAGTGTACGTCCGGGTGCACCAACTTGTTCCATTTCACGCAGGAGGGACAAGTACCGCAGGCATCGGTTTCCGTCCGGTTGGGACAGCAGATGTAGCGGGCATAGGCAAGTGCCAATGGGAGTTTTCCTACTCCGGCAGGGCCACAGAAAAGTTGTGCGTGGGGAATACGTCCTTCCTGCACTTCTTGTATCAGCCTTTGTTTGGCTGCCTCTTGGCCTATTATGTCCTTGAAACTGAACACGGGTTAATTAGTTATAAGTTATTACTTGTGACACTGCCAGTTGTCAATTGTCAACTATCGATTATCTATTGTTTAGTAGATTTGTTTGGCTACTTCCCTGATGCTGTCTGTGGCTCCTACCGAGTAGAAGTGGAGGCTTGGGACGCCATGGGCTATCAGCTCTTTGCACTGCTGCACGCACCATTCGATACCCACTTGCTGAGCTTCCGCATCGGTGTTGCACTTCAGAACCTCTTGGGTCAGTTCCTCGGGCAAGTCTACCTTGAACGTCTTGGGTATCATGCTGAGTTGTGACAGCTTCTTGAAGGGCTTGATGCCCGGGATAATCGGGATGGTGACACCGGCTTGGCGGGCGCGTTCCACGAAGTCGAAATATTTCCGGTTGTCGTAGAAGAGCTGGGTCACGGCATACTCTGCACCCATTTCCATTTTCTTCTTCAGCCAGTAGATGTCTGTATCCATGTTGGGGGCTTCTTCATGCTTTTCCGGATAGCACGCCACACCGTATGAAAACGGGGTATTGGTAACTTTCATCTCGGAGCCGTCCACAAAAATACCTTTATTGAAGTTGTTGATTTGCTCTTGTAGTTCGACGGCGTGGTGGTAACCGTTGCCCACGGGGATAAAAGAGGATTCGTGCTTTGCCTTGTCGCCACGAAGCACCAGCAGGTCGGTGATGCCGAGGAATTGCAGGTCGAGCAGCACGTACTCCGTCTCCTCGCGGGTGAAGCCGCTGCAAAGGATGTGCGGCACCATGGTGATGTTGTACTTGTTCTGGATGGCAGCAGCTACGGCTACGGTGCCGGGGCGGCGGCGCAGGCGGTTTCGCTGGAACAATCCGTTGCCGAGGTCTTTGTACACGTACTCGCTGCGGTGCGTGGTGATGTTGATGTATTTGGGGTCGAATTCCCGTAACGTATCTATGGTTTGATACAGCTTTTCGATGCCCGTACCTTTCAGTGGTGGCAATATTTCAAAGGAAAAAGCTGTTTTTTCGTTACTGTTTATCAGGTCGATTACTCTCATTTCTCTTTCGTTATCTTTGTCCGATTGGCAAAAATCTTGCACATTGGGAACAAAAATACAAAAAAGAAATGAGAAATGCCGAAATTGCCGGCTATTCTTTTATACAGCGGATGGAAAGAGCTTTATAGTAGGGCTTGCCGGTGACATGGGCAGCGCTTGATACAAACTCGTCGCTTTCGCCGAGAAAATAAATGGTGCTTTCCGAAAGGGTATGCTTTGTATGATCCCAACTCCAAAAGGCGGTCATTTTATTGGGGCTGTTGTGTCCTTTGTTGTACCACATTCCTACCGGGAAAGCATTGAACCGGGTATGGTTGTTGACGGGGGCAACTTCACCGGATACCATTGCCTGCCATTCTCCTGCTTTTAGTATGGAGGCATCGTTGCCGGTGTAGTTTTTCAGCTGTTCCCAGTCTGCATCCGATGGAATTTTCCAGCCCTCGGGAGCCAGCTCTCCTGCCAGTATGGATTCTCCATTGTAAAAATAAATGTCATATTTGTCCGGCTTGTAATATCCGGCTTTGTCTGTTCCCAAGTCACTCTGTTTTTTCAAGGGAGCTCCGTCACGGTAGGTGGTGGCATGGAGCTCTTTACCCATCCAGTATTGGGCTCCAATCTTGACAATGGGGTATTCGGTAGACACTCCTTTTCTGATGTCTCGAAGGGTGTAGCATGCCACATTCACTTTGATGGCGTTTTCCGGTTTATCCAGAAGTAGCTTATGGTTATTGTCTATATAGAGCTTGTCTATGCCGGTATATTCCCCTTTAGTGTAGGTAAATCCATAGTCGTCTGTATTCCAGCTTATTCTTCCTCCGCAGATGGTGTCTTTACGGTCTGCAAGCTGTAGGATGACTCCATTGCTCAGGTCGGTCTTTTCATTTTCGCCTATGGGATAGGCTATAACGGCTCTGGAAGTCAATGACGCTGATTTGAGATATTCCTTGCAGACTTCTGCAATGGGTATCCCTTCGTGATAAATTCTGTACACATTTGAAAGAGAAAAGGAGAGAGCGGAGATATGTATGGCAGTGTAATCTTCCATATTGTCGGTGTCGATGGGAGGGAGGCTGCTCCATTCCTTGATTTTTCCGGCAAAACTGCTCAGTACGTTGCTGTTGCTCTGCATGGCTGATATGTTAATGATACATTGCGTGCTGCTACTCATTTCCACTTCGGGTATTGCACAACTGTATATACGTCCGCTCCACTCCATAATGAAGGATTGCTTGCCATCATTTATCGTTTGGGGTATGATGATGAATTCCTTGCCGGTAAGTTTGTTGTCTTTGACGCTCCATTCGCCGGAGGCTATGATGTCTTGTGTCCCCGTAAGATTACTGAAAGTCCCGTCTTCCAGATTATAATCGGCCGAGGTCTTGAGCCCGGTTGCGATGATACGCGGATTGGCTTTCAGCAAATCATTGGCAGAGTTGCTTGCGTCGGGTGTCAGAGAGATTGCCAGTTTGGACAGCTTGTGTTGGAACTCCAGGGTTACAGATTTGGTTTTACTGGTGATTCCTTGCGCTTTAGCTACCAAGAAGTCACTTTGTGCGCGGTTTTTCTCATTGCTCTGGTCTATCTGCACAGATACGGGAAGAACGGGTGTACCGGCAGCTACCCCTTCGGTTTGGTAAGGGTGGTAACTGATAAAGTCCAGTGACACATCTCCTTCCGGATAGAATACTGTCTTTTTGGGAACTAGTGTGGAGCCTTCCGTATATTCCAGGGCCAGATTGTCAATATACCGTTTTCCCTTGATGGAGCCGGAGGAAGTGGTTGCAAACAAGCCCATTCTGTCTCCTTTTTCAAAGGCGGTGTTTGTGACCTTGGTACTGGCCTTTTCCATTTTGATAGAGAACGTGATAGGTGTCGTCCCTTCCTCGATTTCCGCTTCTGATTCTTCGTCAATCCGGTTCACACAAGCTGTATTCCCTAAGGACATGCAGCAGAATAAAGAGGCAGCCAAGACTCCTCTTGCAAGAATAAGTTTTTTCATTGTATTATTATTGTGGGGCAACGGTTTTTCCGCTTTCCCAATTATACTCAATGAACCTTGTCTTAAAAATATGGATTTAGCAGAGCTATAACCGGTATGGAAAAGTCTTTTACGCTTTTGGATGCTAATTATCAGTATCACGCTTGATGCCGCAGTGCTTTTTAATCTTATTTTTAATAACTTTTAATAGGTTTCGGGTACAAATGTAATTAAACGTGTTAAATGAAGAGGGATAAATCGATAAAACTTTTATAATTTATTTATCACACTCTGATTTTTTGCCTAACTTTACACGCTAAAATCGTAGACAGTAATAAGTTAAACCATAGATATAAACTCATGCCTTTAAATTTACCCGATAAACTACCCGCTATCGAGTTGCTGAAAGAGGAGAATATTTTTGTCATTGACAATTCCCGGGCAACCCAGCAGGATATCCGTCCGCTGCGTATCGTGATTCTGAACTTGATGCCGCTAAAGATTACAACGGAAACGGACCTGGTGCGTCTGCTTTCCAATACTCCGCTTCAGGTGGAAATCTCGTTCATGAAGATAAAAAGCCATACTTCCAAGAACACTCCGATAGAACACATGAAAACATTCTATACGGATTTCGACAAGATGCGCGGTGAAAAGTACGATGGCATGATTATCACCGGTGCTCCGGTAGAGCAGATGGATTTTGAGGAGGTGACTTATTGGGATGAGATTACTGAAATCTTCGACTGGGCGCGTACGCATGTCACCTCTACGCTCTACATCTGCTGGGCGGCGCAGGCAGGGCTCTATCATCATTATGGAGTGCCGAAGTATGCACTGGATAAGAAGATGTTCGGTATCTTTGAACATCGTACCTTGCAACCGTTGCATCCCATTTTCCGTGGATTTGATGATATGTTCTATGTGCCGCATAGCCGCCACACGGAAGTGCGCCGGGAAGATATACAGAAGGTTCCGGAATTGACGCTGCTTTCCGAGTCGGAGGATGCTGGTGTATATATGGCGGTGGCCCGTGGAGGGCGTGAGTTCTTCGTGACCGGCCATTCGGAATACTCCCCGCTGACATTGGATACAGAGTATCGCCGTGACTTGAATAAGGGCCTGCCCATTGAGATACCCCGTAACTACTATGTGGACGATGACCCGGACAAAGGAGTGCTGGTGCGTTGGCGTGCCCATGCCAATCTGTTGTTCTCCAATTGGCTGAATTATTTTGTATATCAGGAGACGCCGTATAATATTAATGAAATAGGGTGAGTTACTCGTAACTAAACGATGATAAAGCAACGTAAAATAGAGCTGCTGGCTCCTGCCAAGAATTTGGAGTGTGGCATAGAAGCAGTGAATCATGGGGCAGATGCGGTATACATCGGTGCACCCAAGTTCGGTGCGCGTGCGGCTGCTGTCAACTCTTTGGAGGATATTGCCGCTTTGGTGGAGCATGCCCATCTGTATAATGCCCGTATCTATGTGACGGTCAATACCATTCTGAAAGAAGAAGAGCTGAAAGAGACGGAGAGGATGATTTGGGAGCTGTACCGCATCGGTGTGGATGCACTGATTGTACAGGATATGGGGATTACGCGGTTGAATTTGCCGCCCATTCCGTTGCATGGCAGTACGCAGATGGATAACCGTACGCCGGAGAAAGTACGTTTCCTTGCCGATGCCGGTTTCCGTCAGGTGGTGTTGGCACGCGAACTTTCTTTGCAGGAGATACGCGGTATCCATGAGGCGTGTCCCGACGTGCCGCTCGAAGTCTTTGTACACGGGGCTCTTTGCGTCAGTTATAGCGGGCAGTGCTATGTCAGCCAGGCTTGTTTCGGACGGAGTGCCAACCGGGGGGAATGTGCGCAATTCTGCCGTTTACCCTTCAGTCTGGTAGATGCCGATGGCAAGACCATTGTGCGTAATAAGCATCTGCTTTCTTTGAAGGACCTCAACCAAAGCGAGGTGTTGGAAGAACTGCTGGATGCCGGAGCCACTTCGCTGAAGATAGAAGGCCGCTTGAAGGATGTGACCTATGTGAAGAATGTGACGGCGGCTTACCGTAGGAAGCTCGATGCCATTTTTGCCCGTCGCAAGGAATATGCCCGTGCTTCTTCGGGCACCTGCCGTTTCGATTTCCAGCCACAGTTGGACAAGAGTTTCAGCCGCGGTTTCACCCATTATTTCCTGCAAGGAAGGGGAGGGGAGATCACTTCGTTCGATACGCCCAAATCTTTGGGAGAGGAGATGGGCACTTTGAAGGAACAGCGCGGGGGATATCTCACGGTGGCAGGCGTAAAGCCTTTCCACAACGGAGACGGTGTCTGTTTTCTTGATGAGCAGGGACGTTTGCAAGGTTTCCGCATCAACCGGGTGGATGGTAACAAACTCTATCCGGCAGGGGAAGTGCCTCGTATCAAACCCCGTACCCGACTTTATCGTAACTTCGACCAGGAGTTTGAACGTATTCTTACCCGCAAATCCTCCGAACGTAAAATCGGTGTTTGTTGGGAGTTGTCAGATACTTCTTTCGGGTTTAGCCTGACGGCTGCGGACGAGGATGATAACCGCGTGACGCTCTCTTTCCCTTATCCGAAAGAGTTGGCACGTACACCGCAGGTGGATAATCTGCGTAATCAGCTGGGTAAGTTGGGGAATACTCCTTTTGAGATAGCAGGATATTTGTCTGAAGATGCTTCGGGCATCAGGCTCAATCTTTCTGCTAACTGGTTCCTTCCTGCTTCTGCGGTGGCGGACTGGCGCCGGCAGGTGATAGATAAGCTGATTGCGGCTCGGCGTGTTACTTATCGTCGTGAGTTGGCTGTCTGGAAACCGACCAGCCATGCTTTCCCGGCTACTTCGCTGACCTATCTGGGTAATGTGATGAACGGTGCTGCCCGGAGTTTCTACCGTGAGCACGGGTTGTCGTCCATAGCACCTGCTTACGAGGCACAAGCGGTTCCGGATGCTGTACTCATGTTCTGCAAACATTGCCTGCGTTTCAGTATGGGATGGTGTCCCACCTATCAGAAAGGACATTCTCCCTATAGGGAACCTTATTATTTGGTTGGGACGGACGGCAAGTGTTTCCGCTTGTCGTTTGATTGCAAGAATTGCCAGATGAAAGTCATTGCTCATGAAGAGCCGCTTTAATGAAGGATGAAGAATGAGGAATTACTAATAAAGACTTGAAAATGAGGAGTGAGGAACGGGCACATAATGAAAGGCTGGCAAATGACCGGTACCGGGAAGCGGGCAGGGACAAACATCCTTTGCGTTCACTGCGTTCCCTCCTATTCTGCATTCTTTATTTTTCATGCTTCATTGCTTTAGTTTCCTGCCATTATTCCCGTCCTAATCTTGAAGATGAACATCTGTCTAAGGAGACGCGTGATTCGCTGGCCTATCTTTTTGAGCGGCATTATACTTGGAATACCAATCTGGAAGTGCTGGCAGATTCTGTGAATTTGGCTTGTCTGCCCGTGAAGGACTGCTATAATATGCTTTATCGGGGAGACCGCGTGGTGGTTGCCGAGTTCGCCATCCATCCTGCCGACAGTGTGGATAGTGTATGGGTGAAGCTTGCCCATTCGCAGGAAGTGCAGGGTTGGTTGCGGGAGTCCGAAATGATGCATGCCTTTGTTCCTACAGACAGCATTTCGCAGGCCATCTACTTGTTCAGTGATACCCATGCCTCTTATTTTATCATTATTTTTGCCTTGTTTGTGGCAGTCTGGCTGTTCCGGGCTTTTCGGCGCAAGCAGTTGAGGATGGTGTACTTTAATGATATAGACAGTCTCTATCCGTTGTTGCTATGTCTGCTGATGGCGTTCTGTGCCACTATTTACGAATCTATACAAGTGTTTGCGCCGGAGACGTGGCAACACTTCTATTTTAATCCTACCTTGTCGCCGTTCAAGGTACCGCTTGTGCTTTCTGCTTTTCTGATGGGTATCTGGCTGTTTATAGTGGTGTTGCTGGCGGTACTCGACGATTTGTTTCGCCAGTTAAGTCCGGCGGCGGCCGTATTCTATCTGTTGGGGCTGGCCTCCTGCTGCATCTTCTGTTATTTTTTCTTTATCCTGACTACATCTATCTACGTCGGATACTTGTTTTTGACCGCTTTTGTATGGGTATTCCTCAAAAGGCTTCGCATTTCGCTGCTGGCTTCACGCTATCGTTGCGGCAGATGCGGGCAGAAACTGAGGGAGAAGGGAGTCTGCCCACATTGCGGAGCTATCAATGAATAAAAAAGCTTTGTAACTTTTCCATATTCAGTAGGAAAATGTAACTTTGTAGTTGAACTTTTAAAAGGAGGAATTGATTATGAGTAGTTTGGAGTTGGAAGCCGGAAAATTGGAGTTGATTCGTGAGATAGTCAATATCAATAGCAGTACTGCATTGGAGAGCCTCAGAAAATATATGAAGGAGGTTTTGAATAAGAATAGTCATTCCATTCCGACAGCGGCAGATAGCAAATTGCTGACTAAGCGTATGCTTGCAAAGTATGCCGGTAGTTGGAAGGACAATCGTGATTCTGATGAAATCAATGATGATATATATGCATCACGCCTTTCTCGAAAAGAAGAAAACTTTAGCCCCTTTGACGAATGAAACGATATTTGCTTGATCTAATATTTGTGTTCACTTCATGCGTCAGAAATTTGGAGTAGACGAACATATTGAAAAGGTGGGCTGGGAACATTGTTGCATTTCGGAGGTTACGGTAGCAGAGTTGTTGTTCGGTGCAGAGCGAAGTAATAATGTGGAGAGAAACTTGCAGCTTGTTACTGATTTCTGCCAAGATATCAAGGTAATACCTTTGTCCTCGGCTTTATGTTGTTATGCCCGGAGTAAGGCTGCCTTATATAGTCAAGAAACTCCCATTGAGGATTTGGACTTATTTATAGGATGTACAGCGGTGGCTAACCAAATGATAATGGTTACTGAAAACAAGAAACATCTGGAAAGAATACCTAATATTGAAATTGAAAACTGGGTACATAGAGGATAACTTCTCCTCTGTCAGATAGAAACATAGAAACGGTCGTTCGGGTATGCAATGTGTAAGTACCCGAACGACCGTTTCTATTTTCCTTTACTTTCGGAGGGACAAAGCTCTCCAATCAGAACCTGCACCTCAACTCTATTCCCGCCTGCACAGGCCGTCCTTTCTGCATAAATCCGTTCCCCATACTCTCAAAATAGAACGAAGCATACTCTTTGTCCAGTGCATTGCGCACCCAGAAATCAATCTGCCCATGTCCTTTCTGGAAACTGATGCGTCCGTTCAGCGTGCCGTAGAAGGCTTGGCTTACGCTGTTCTCTTCGGTCCAGTAGATGCGTCCGGCACCGGTGTAGTTGGCATTCAGCTGGATGCGGTCCAGCCAGTGCCCCGGACGGATGCGGAAGATGTACTGACCGCCCACGTTCATGGTATGCTTGGGAACAAAGGGTACGTACTTGCCGTTGTAGCTGATTTCCTGAAGCTCCCCATTCACTTTCTCGTTGGTGATGTAATCCTTAAAGGTGGCATAGGTATAACCATAACTTGCATTCAGCGTGAAGTCCGTAGCAACGGCAGCCGTCAAGGCAACCTCTGCCCCCTGGCTGCGGCTTTTGCCGGCATTTGCCGTTTCGCGTCCCAGTCCGCTTGGGGCGAAGCGTGAAATCTGCTGGTCGCGGGTTTCCAGCCAGAAGATGGCGGCGTCGGCATGCAGACGTCCGTCCAGCAGATTCAAGTGTGTTCCTATTTCGTAGTTCCAGGTCTGTTCGGGCTTGTAGACGGTGGCGGATTTTGCATCCGGATTCTCTCCCGCATCGGGGAAGTATTTGCCCACCAGCTCTTTGTAGGCATCCGGCACGTTGGGCATAATCGCCTCTTTGCTTTGCCGCATCATGTCATTCTTCAAACTGGATTGCAGCAGGTCGGAGAACATCTGCACATTGTAACCTCCCGAACGGTAACCTTTGCTGACCGTTGCATACACATTCCCTCTGTTTCGCGCAAAGTCATACTGCAAAGCAAACTTGGGCAACAGCTGAAGATAATCCTTATCAATGTTTCCTTGGTAGCGCGACTCTACTGTCAGTGCCGTCTCCGGCATCATCTCTATTTCGCGGATGACGACGTCGCCCCGCTTCATTTCTCCCTTGATGCCCACCTTGTAGTCCAGGCTGGTGCCGGAGTTGTAATCCATCTTCATACGCTCATAATCCAGGCGTAACCCGGCAGTGAACGACACTCCTTTCAGCCCGAATAAATCTCTGAAGGTGGATTGATGAAAGAGTGCCCCATTCAGCAGCGGAGTGTCGAAACTGCCCCCGATGGGCATGGTCCGGCTGCTGATGCCCAGTGAGGGCAGGATATTCATGCTCATGGACGGTCCCATCTCTACTTGTATTTGCGATGGGATGACACTGCCCAACATCTGGTTCAGCATCCCCATTCCGGCTTCCCTGAAAGTGACGGGAGCTTCCGTATTCAGCCATTGGTAGAAGCCGAAGGCGCCGGTGGTCCATTGCCAGCGGCTGCCGCTTTTACTCTTCAAGATGATTTCCTCGCTCAGTGCGTGGGAGCGTTGTTTCTGTTGCAGGGTATAGATGTCGTTGGCGGTGAAGTCTTGGTCTATGTCCATGCAGTCCTTTAGAAACTGGTAGCCGGTGACCATGCTCAACGTGAAGTGCTGTGTCTGGTATTCCAGGTTCAGACCCGTGTTCAGCAGGTTGCGGTAGTAGTTGCTGCGGGCGTTATTGGAGATTTTTCCGATGTAGGGCTTCAGCGGCTCGCTCTGTGCTTCGGGGGCCAGGCTGCCTTGGTAGAAATACGGGTAGCCACCCTGGTCGCTGTATTCGTAGTTGATGTTTAGGTCCACCTTCCAGTTGTCCGAGGGGAGGTAGATGGCGCGGATGCGTCCGCCTGCCGATTGTCCCTTGTCCGCTTTCTCGTCCCTCACCGTGTTGCGGAAGAATCCTCCTTGATAATCGTAAAAACCTCCGGTGGAAAAGGCGAACCGTTCCGAAAGGCGGTGATAGTGGGTCAGCGAGGTATTATAGGCATTGTACGTACCTGCCCCCATGCGGAAGTCCGTCCCCTGGTAGGAGAAGGGCGATTTGGTGTGCACCTTAATCAATCCGCCCATGGCATTGCGCCCGTAGAGCGTGCCCTGCGGACCGCGTAGCACGTCGATGCGCTCTACGTCGGCATAGCTGAAGTCGAAGGCTGACTTGTCTATATAAGGTATATTGTCTACATAAAGTCCTACGGAGGGAGTGTTGATGCGCGAGCCGATGCCGCGGATATAGACTGCCGAAGTCAGTCGCGAGCCGTAGTCGGGGATAAACATATTGGGCACTACGGATGTCAGATTCTTGATGGAGTTCACCTGTGCGTTCTGCATGTCCTGCTGCGAAAGCAGGGTGACGGCGGCGGGCTGCTCGCGCAGTTTCCGGTTTTCTTTGGGGGCGGCAATGACGGTTATTTCCTCTACATCCACCACTTTCAAGGTGTCTGCCTCTTCGGCAAGTACGTTGCCGGTTGCCAGGAGGCAGAAGATACCGGTCAAAATTCTATATCTATTCATAAACTGGTTTTTTAGCGCCTGCAAAGTAAAGGGATTCTTGCGGAAGGGACAATCCTCATTTATTAGGATTTCGTTCCTGGAGTGCTAATCTTAAATCGTTCCATCATGCGGAAAATATCGTTCCTCCGTGGGGTAAAAATCGTTCCACCATGGTGGAACGATTTTTACCCCACGGAGGAACGATTAGATGTTAGCACATTAGCACACTAATTGGGGCGAAGTTTTTCTGAAAAGACTTCGCTTCTGATGTATCCGGTTGTAGGATTATATTCTGTCCGCTTCCACATATCCGTGCATCACGGCATAGATAGTCAGCCCGGACACGGACTTGATACCCAGCTTCTCGGTGATATTCTTGCGGTGTGAGATGACGGTGGTCAGGCTGATGTTCAGTTTGTCGGCAATCTCCTTGTTGATGAGACCTTTGGTAATCAGCACCAGCACTTCTATTTCGCGGGCGGAAAGGTCGTGCCCGGCGGCTGTATTTATTGCCATATCCGAGTGTCTGGCGGGTGCCGGCTTTCCGTGGTTTTGTCTGTATTGGTTTCCGTATTGGCGCAGCTGCAGAATGTTTTTTGCCAGATTTTGTTCGTCCTGATAGATGTTTAGCGTCGGCATGCCCGACAGTTGGGGGACGGTTTCACCATTGACCAGCACAATGGTTTTGGGCTTGCGCTCCAGAAAGAAAGCGGTATGCTCGAAGTAAATCTGTGAAGAGATGAAATAATGTACATACATGTCAGGCGTATCATCCATCAGTTCGCCAAAGGAACGGAAAGAGCGGATGATGGCTGTCGGGATGATTTCCTCCAGCAAGTTCTGCAGTCCCAGACAGGAGAGGGTGTTGGAGTCGACGATTGCTATTTCAGGAGTCATTCTCGTTTTTTTGTTTCTGCAAAAATACGGATTATTTTTTAGGGTTTGTCTGTGCGGGGCTGCAAAATGAAAAATTCTCCTATGCAGAACTATTCTCCCTCTCCTTTTGGGGAGCGGGGAGTGTCTCCTTTCGCATATTGGCTGGGGCTGACATTGAAATATTTCTTAAAGACTTCCCGGAAGTATTTCCCATCGCAGAAACCGGTTCTTTCTGCTACTTCAGTCACGGAATATTTCCCTTCTTTCAATAGCTCGGCAGCATGTTTCAAACGGATATTCCGTACGAAATCTGCCGGTGCCTGGCCGGTCAGCGCTTTCAGTTTACTGTAGAAACTGGTACGGCTCATATTCAGGAGCGAGCACAATACGTCCACTGTGAAATCGGGAT
Source organism: Bacteroides sp. 4_1_36 (assembly GCF_003466325.1). Classification (NCBI taxonomy): domain Bacteria; kingdom Pseudomonadati; phylum Bacteroidota; class Bacteroidia; order Bacteroidales; family Bacteroidaceae; genus Bacteroides; species Bacteroides sp. 4_1_36. The sequence goes on along the minus strand of NZ_QSOX01000005.1, from coordinate 172,141 downwards.
TATCCATGTTCTCCTCGATATGTCTCTTTACATTCGACATGAATTTCCAGTCGAGACTGTTGGAGCAAGTGGTAGTTGTGGAGGGCTCTTCTTCTGTATTGATTTCCAAATTCGCATATCTCTTGCGCAGCAATGCGCGGTTGGCAAGCAGATTGGCAATGCTGGCTTTCAGTATGTTTATGCTGAAAGGTTTTACAATATATTCGTCCGCACCGATATGGAGTCCTTCGAGAATGTTCTTTTCATCTCCCAGTGCCGTCAGCAGTACTACCGGGATGTGGGATGTTTCAATATCGTTCTTGATGGCGATGCATAATTCGTCGCCTCGCATTTCCGGCATCATGATGTCGGAAAGAATCAGTCCCGGCCAGAATTGTTTTACAATGGTCAGCGCTTCCTTGCCGTTGTTGCATACTTGTACATTGTAAATCGGAGAGAACGACTGGAAGAGATAGTTGCGCAGCTCGTCATTGTCTTCTACAATCAAGATGCGATGCAGTTTGTCATTGTCTTCAGTCCGGAGTTCTCCGGCAAGTTTCAAAGGAACGGTGGGGACATCCGGTTCATAGAAGGTCTTCTTATCCTTAACGGACAGAGTGAAGTTCTTGAACTGTTCTTTCTCTTTGGGAAGGATGATTCTGACAGTACTGCCTTGGCATTCGGTGCTCTCAATGTATATTTTTCCATTGTGCAGGCTTACCAGCTTCCGCACCAGCATCAGACCGATACCGCTTCCCGTTATTTTGGAGTTGATGGCATTTGTTCCACGGAAGTGCATCTTGAACAGTTTTCTTTGTTCTTTGGCGGGAATTCCTATTCCATTATCTTTGACTTCTAGTCTCCAGGAGCTTTTCATGTCATAAACAGAAATGAGTATATCGCCATTTTGGGGAGTATACTTCAGAGCATTGGATATGACATTTTCCAGGATAGAGTCCATCTTCTCTTTGTCGAACCATACATTCATGTAGCTGAAATTGCTTTCGTATCTGAAAGTGATATGTTTTATGGTGGCATAGGTCTGGAAATTGTTGTATATCTCCTTGATGTAAGTATTCAATTCATATTCTGCTATGTACAGATGAGGGGAATATACTTCTGCCCGTTCAAAGTTTATCAGATTGGTAGTCATGCGCAGGAGGGAGTTGACATTTCTCAGTGCCATGTGCATATTGTTGGTCTCGGCTTCGTTCAGTGTCTTGTTTTCAAGCATTTCTTCCAGAGGTGCCTTTATCAGTGTCAATGGCGTGCGGATATCATGCGCGGTATTGACAAAGAAACGGGTTTTCTCATCGGATATCTTTTTCTGTTTTCTCAGTGCCATGACACGGAAACCGACAACGGACATCAGTACTGTCAGCAGGACATAGCAGGCTATGGCCCAAAAACTGAACCAGACGGGGCGCGCAATGCTGATGTCGATGCTTCGCTCTTCAAAATAAAGATAAGGCTCTTCCTTGGATACCGCCCGTATGTAAAGTTTGTAATCGCCCGAGGCAAGGTTGGTGAAGCGGAGATGCCCTTCTTCACCCAGGCGGTTCCAGTCATCGTAAAAGCCTTCCAGCTTCCAGTAGAAAGTGACATTGTCCGGCGCGTCATAATTGATGGATGAAATGCTGAGGGAAAAAGTGTTCTGGTTGTATTTCAGCTTTAACCGGTCTGTCTGGTTGATATTTTCCTTCAAGGGGGAATTCGTACTGCCGGGAACGACAGTCTGATAGAGTATCTGAAAATCGCTGAGTATCATAGGAGAGTAGACATAGTCCGGCAACTTTGTCCCTTCGGGGAATTCGATGGCTCCGTCTGTGCTGCCAAAGACAAAACCCTTGTTCTTGCGTAACGTTCCGGAAGAGGCACTGAAGCAGGAGGACATCAGCCCTTGCTCTTTGGTCCAGTTGTGGAATGTCTTCTCCGTAGGGTGGAAACAGCTGATTCCGTTTTCGGTACTCATCAGGATATGCCCGTCCGACTCGGGGAGTATGGTGTAGATGTTGTTTGAAATCAAGGCACAATTGTCCTTGTGATAATGCTTGAACGTATTGTCCTTTGCGTTGTAGACAACCACTCCGGAGCCGTTTGTTCCTATATATAGAGAGAGGTCTTCCGCTTGGTAAAGTGTGTTGATGTAGGTCGTCTCTTCCTGCAAGGCGACATATTGGAATCTACCCGACTCTTTGTCCAGCAGATACAGTCCGGCACTTGTCCCAATCCACATGTGTCCGTCGTCCTTTTCTGTAATGGCGGTGACGGAATTTATTCCGGGATACAGACGGACAGAATTCAGAGACAAATCGAAGCATTTCAGATTATAGAATCCTCCGGACCAGATATATCCTTTGGAGTCTTTAACAATGTCTCGGATATACTTGTCAGGACGTATGTTATCCGGACTGAGCAGGTAAGGGGAGAAATATTCTACCGAGAGTGTCCTTTTATTTATTTTGTATACTCCCGAAGTATATCCTCCTGCCCAAATAATGCCGGGTGATACCTCGCATAGCGTAATGAATATGTGGTTCTTGTCTTTCAGTTGATGGTCGAAGGAACTTAGGAATGAGTGCCACTGCCCGGTTTTCGATTGATAAAGGCTGATTCCGTTGCTTGTTCCGAACCATAGGTCTCCGTCACTGTCTTCAATGACAGAGTGTACCTGATCGTTGACCAGCGATTGTCTGTTTCCGATGGAATGCTTTATCCAGTTATAGTTTTTGTACCGGTTGTCTATAATGGTAATCCCTTCCGGGTAGTTGGCTATCCATATCCGCTTTTCTTCATCAATATAAATGTCATTGATGTTATTGCTGTTCATCTCATTGTAACTTTTGTAGCTGGAGGTGATGTACGGTTCCGAGATGCACGAGTTCACATTGATTTTGTGTATGCCCATACCTTCTGTCGCTATCAATAGCTCTGTCCGGTTCAGAGGTCTGATTCGGGCAATGTTTACATCGCTCAAATCCGTATTGGAGTGTATAATCCGTTGTTGCCGTATGTCGTAGGCAAAAACTCCTTTTTCAAAAGTACCGATGAAAAGTCTTTGTGATTCTTGATGGAAATGGAGTGCACTGATTTGTGCCTGGATTTTGTCAAGAGGTTCAAGAGGGACAATCTGCAATGCTTCGTTTTCGAGTTTGACGTATCGCACTCCCTTGTTGGTGGCCATGAAGAAGTGGTCGTTGTCCACTTGTTCGATACTTGTAATGCTACTTTTCAGTTCATTGGGCATTTGATGGGTCTCTCCGGTTTGTGTGTCGTAAAGAGCGATACTGTATCTGCTGCACAGCCAAATCCTATGATTGTGGTCCATATAGCCGTAGCTGATATTGACCGGTGTCTTGGGCAGTTTATATACTTTATTGAACACATCGTGTTCTTGGTTGTATTGAAAAATGCGGCCGGCTTTACCTATGACCCATAACTTCCCCTTCTCTTCAAAATACAACCAGCCGAGATGGATGGGGGAACTCGATTCTTTGTTTTCTCCTATTAATTTATAATGTTTGATGTCTTTTCCATTGTACCGGTCTATGCCTTCGTTGGTGAGGAACCACATGTAACCTATCGAATCCTTTTGAATGTCGAAGATTCTGCGGTTACTCAATCCGTTTTCTACTCCTATGTATTTATAAGTTTGCGCCGTGGCAATGAGGGGTAAAAGGAATAGAAAGCATACAATGTTTATGATGAATCTCATATAAATATTTATCTATAAATACAATATAACAACATGCGTGTGATAATAGTTTACAAATTAAACGAGAAAAAGTGAGATTTCAAAATTTAAATGTCAATATTGCAGCTTAACCAAGGAATGCCTTTGCAGCTTCTGCACACCGTTCGCCGTCAATCCCGGCAGAAACGATGCCTCCGGCATATCCGGCGCCTTCTCCGCAAGGGAACAATCCTTTTATACGTACATGTTGCAGTGTTTCCTTGTCTCTTGTTATGCGTACCGGTGCCGATGTGCGGGTTTCCACTCCAATCATTGTCGCCTCGTTCGTCAATAACCCCCGGCTGTATTTCCCGAATAGCTGGAAACCTTTGCTCAGGCGTTCTGCAATGAAAGAGGGCATCCAGAAGTGGAGAGGTGAGGATACCAAGCCTGGTGCGTATGAGGTTTCCGGCAGGTCGTAGCTTAGTTTCTTCTTGGTGAAGTCCACCATTCTCTGTGCCGGTGCTGTCTGCTTCATATTGCCTTGTTGCCAGCAGAGGTACTCTAGATACTCTTGAAAATGCATCATACTCAATGGAGAATTGGCAGTTGACAATTGACAATTGGCTGCGCTGTCGTGCTGCATAGCAATTGTAAATTGTAAATTGTCAATAGTAAATTGCTCCAAGTCTTCCGGGCGTAGCTCTACCACCATTCCCGAATTGCTCCAACGGGAACCGCGGTTGCTGGGACTCATCCCGTTGACTACAATCTGCTCGGGACCGCTGGCGGCGGGCACAACGAAGCCGCCGGGACACATGCAAAAGCTATATACTCCTCGTCCGTCCACCTGGTTTACAAAGCTATATTCGGCGGCAGGCAGATATTTTCCCCGTCCGTTCCGGTTGTGATATTGTATTTGGTCTATCAAGGTGGCGGGGTGTTCCAGTCGTACGCCTACGGCAATGCCTTTAGCTTCAATCTCTACATTGTTGGCGGCAAGCCAGCGGTATACGTCCCGGGCAGAGTGACCGGTGGCAAGTATCACCGGGCCAAGGAAAGTCTTGCCGGTATTTGTTTCAATGCCTTTGATTTCATCCTTCTCTATGAGTAGGGCGTCCATGCGTGTTTCAAAGTGGACTTCGCCACCGCACTGGATGATAGTGTTCCGCATGTTTTCAATAACACGCGGCAGTTTGTCCGTACCTATGTGCGGATGTGCATCTACCAGTATGGAAGTGGAGGCTCCATGTTGACAGAAGACATTCAGAATCTTGTCTACATTGCCGCGCTTTTTGCTGCGTGTGTACAGCTTGCCATCCGAGTAGGCTCCGGCACCTCCCTCTCCGAAGCTGTAATTGGACTCCGGGTTGACGAGTTGCTGGCGGCTGATTTGCGCCAAGTCTTTCTTGCGTTCCCGTACGTCCTTTCCACGCTCCACAATGACGGGGCGCAGACCGAGCTCTATCAGTCGCAGGGCGGCGAAGAGTCCTCCGGGACCGGCGCCTACCACTACTACTTGGGGCTTTCCTTCTACATTATTATATAAGGTATGTTGATATTCGTCCTCTTTCGGCATTTCGTTCAGATATGCCCGTACGTTGAGGTTGATATAGATTGTCCGTTGGCGGGCATCGATACTGCGCTTCAAGATACGCGCTGCGGTTATCTCCCGTGCATTCAGTCCTTTTTCGTGTATTAAGTACTCTTTCAGGCGTTGCTCGTTTGCCGCTACTTCGGGCAATACGCGTAGTTGGTATTCTTGTATCATAACGATTATCCGAATAAGGCACGGAATGCCTCTTCTACCTTCCGTACCGGTATTAATTCTATTTTTATCTTTTGGGTATTGAGTCCCTGCATATTATACTTGGGAAGTATAAAACGCTTGAAGCCAAGTTTCTCTGCTTCTCCGATGCGCTGCTCAATGCGGTTTACCGGGCGTATCTCTCCCGACAGACCTATTTCTCCTGCCATGCACACCTCTGGCTCTATGGCCGTGTCCATGTTGCTGGAGAGGATGGCGCTGATGACGGCAAGGTCTATTGCCGGGTCGTTCACTTTCAATCCGCCGGCAATATTGAGAAATACATCTTTCTGTGCCAGTTTGAAGCCTACACGTTTTTCCAATACGGCCAGCAGCATATTCATGCGGCGGATGTCGAACCCTGTGGCAGAGCGTTGTGGGTTACCATATACGGCACTGCTGACCAATGCCTGCGTCTCGATGGGGAACGGTCTGATGCCTTCTATCGCGGAGGCGATGGCTATGCCGCTCATACCTTCATGGTCTTGGCTCAGCAGCAGTTCGGATGGGTTGCTCACCTGCCGTAATCCATCTTGCCGCATTTCGTAAATACCCAGTTCGGCAGTGCTTCCGAAGCGGTTCTTGATGCTGCGCAGGATGCGGTACATGTAGTGCTGGTCGCCCTCGAACTGGAGTACGGTATCCACGATATGTTCCAGTACCTTGGGGCCGGCTATGCTTCCTTCCTTATTGATATGCCCGATAAGGATGACCGCCGTATGCGTTTCCTTGGCAAAGCGCAGGATGGAGGCGGAACATTCCCGTACCTGGGCAATACTCCCCGGCGACGATTCAAGGGTTTCGGTAGAAATCGTCTGTATGGAGTCGATGATGACGATGTCCGGGCGGATGTTCTTGATATGGACGTAAATCTGTTCCAGGGAAGTTTCGCACACGATGAGGCAATCACTGGAAGCACTTGTCAAACGGTCGGCACGCAGTTTCAACTGACGGGTACTTTCTTCGCCGGAGACGTAGAGGATACGTTTCTCCGGTATACGGAGTACGGTTTGTAGCACCAGGGTGGATTTCCCGATACCCGGTTCGCCGCCAATTAATACAAGAGAACCTTGTACCAGACCGCCACCCAGTACCCGGTTCAGTTCGGCATCATGGAGATCGATGCGCGGTTCGTCATCGGCTACAATTTCATGGAGGGTTACGGGTTTGGCTTTGGCGGTCTCTATACCCGATACGGGACGTTTGTTCACCACTTCTTTCCGTACCACCTCTTCCACATACGTGTTCCACATTCCGCACGACGGACACTTGCCTACCCATTTGGGAGAGTCTTGTCCGCAGTTGCTGCATACATAAACCGTCTTCTCTTTAGCCATAGTTGTGCATTCTCTTCTAAAATGATTGCCCAAAGGTACAATTTTTCGATGCAGGGCTTGCAGACTCCCATAGAGTTTTTTTATTTTTGTGAGTAGAAAACAATAACATGTTATAAAAGCCATGATAGAAGATATTCTTGCATACAACAAGCGTTTTGTAGCCGAGAAGGGGTATGAGAAATACATCACGAATAAATACCCGGATAAGAAGATTGCCATCCTCTCTTGTATGGATACCCGTTTGACCGCTTTACTGCCGGCAGCCTTGGGCATCAAGAACGGCGATGTGAAGATGATAAAGAATGCGGGTGGAATCATTTCACATCCGTTCGGTAGTGTCATTCGTAGCCTGATGGTGGCCATTTACGAGTTGGGCGTGACGGAAGTGATGGTTATTGCCCACTCCGATTGCGGTGCGTGCCACATGAGCAGCGCCCAGATGATAGAGCATATGAAGGCCCGGGGCATCAAGCAGGAGACGATTGATATGATTCGTTTCTGCGGAGTGGATTTCGAGTCTTGGCTGTATGGATTCGAAGATACGGAGAAATCGGTAAAGGGTACGGTGGAAGCTATTATCAATCATCCGCTGATACCGAATGATATCAATGTCAGCGGTTTCATAATAGATTCTGTGACGGGAGAATTGACCCCGGTGCAGTGATAGTTGTGCTTCACACGGTAATTTCCCCTGCCAGCGGTCGTCCCATCAGTTCGCGTATTTCGGCAGGTGGATAATCGTGCCCCAGAAGGAACATCAGCTTGGTTACGGCAGATTCCGTTGTGCTGTCATATCCGCAGACAACTCCTGCCTGCATCAGTTGGTAACCGGTTTCATAGCGCTCCATTTCAACAGTGCCGGCACTGCATTGGGTGACGTTGACAATGATGATGCCTTGTTCGCAGGCATCATGCAGGTGGCGTAGAAACCATTCCTTTCGGGGAGCGTTGCCGGAACCGTAGGTTTCGAGGACTACGGCCTTCAGTCCTTTAGTGGCAAGTATGGCTGCCACGACATTTTCCTGAATACCTGGAAAAAGCTTCAGTATGGCGATGTTGGTATCAAGCAGATAATGAGGCTCCAGTTCGTGGGGAGTGCCGTGCGTATGAATTTGCACATTATTATATTTAATATGTATACCGGCGGAAGCGAGTACCGGATAATTGAAGGAACGGAAAGCATTGAAGTTCTCCGCGTTCATTTTGGTGGTACGGTTGCCGCGCATCAGGTGGTTTTCGAAGAAGATGCAGACTTCGGGTACGATGGGCTGTCCGTTGGAGTGGCGGTCGGTGGCTATTTCGATACTGGTCAGCAGGTTTTCCTTGCCGTCTGTGCGGAGCACGCCAATGGGCAGTTGCGAGCCGGTTAGGATGACGGGCTTGTTCAGCCCTTCAAGCATGAAGCTGAGTGCAGAAGCTGTGTAGGCCATGGTGTCTGTGCCATGCAGGATGACGAAGCCTGTATATTGGTTGTAGTTGTTGCTGATGATGCGTACCAGTTTGCGCCAGGCATCGGGGTCCATGTCCGAGGAATCCATGGGCGGGTCGAATTGATAAGTGTCGATACGGAACGCAAATCTCTGAAGTTCGGGAACATGTTTCTGCAACTGCTCGAAGTTGAAGCTTTCCAGGGCGCCGGTTTCTGCATTCTCTATCATTCCGATAGTTCCACCGGTGTATATTAGCAAAACGGAAGTATTTTCTGGGTTCATGCGCACTTTTCTTTCATGTTTTCCATGCAAATATAATGATATATATTGAGAGTGATAGCAAAATGTTAGAAAAGAATAAACGGATATACAGAAAAAAGGTATGGAAAGTGTGAAAGTGTAAGCCGTAAGTTGTGCATATTTCTTGCCTTTTTAGAGGCTTTCTGTATTTTTATCGCAAAAAAGTCGCAAAAAGTGATAGATTGAATGTTTTTATTGTTACTTTTGCAACACTTATCATAAATGATAGAAACAAGAGACTATGAACAAGTACTATCAACATACAGTCACATCCATGTGGACCATGACCCTTAGGGGTTAGGGATAGTATTTTGTGTTTCTACGTGTTACACCATTTTCAAGCAGTTTTTCCATTTAATTAAAGTCAATGCAAGCCGTAGCAGCTTGTTTCCGACACATTGTATCAACCATCTCAACAATATAAAGAGAAATGAAAGTAATGAAATTCGGCGGAACGTCCGTAGGTTCCGTGAACAGTATTTTGAGCGTCAAGAGAATTGTAGAAGCAGTCGATGAACCGGTTATCGTGGTGGTGTCCGCATTGGGCGGCATCACGGACAAGTTGATAAACACCTCTAGAATGGCGGCAGCCGGTGATGCTTCTTACGAGAATGAGTTCCGGGAGATTGTCTACCGTCATGTGGAAATGATTAAGGAAGTGATTCCGGCAGGCGAGGTGCAGGTTGCCTTGCAACGCCAGATTGGTGAGCTGCTCAACGAGCTGAAGGACATCTTTCAGGGCATTTATCTGATAAAGGACCTTTCGCAGAAGACGTCCGATACGATTGTGAGCTATGGCGAACGTCTTTCATCTATCATCGTTGCCCAGTTGACGGGAGCGGAGTGGTTTGACTCACGCAAGTTTATCAAGACGGAAAAGAAGCATTCCAAGCATGTGCTGGATACGGAGCTGACAAATTCGTTGGTGCGCGAGACATTCAGCAGCCTGCCCAAACGCGTATTGGTTCCGGGTTTTATCTCCACAGACAAAATGACGGGAGAGGTAACGAACCTGGGTAGAGGTGGCTCTGACTATACGGCGGCAATCATTGCTGCTGCACTGGATGCCGACAGTCTGGAAATCTGGACGGATGTAGACGGATTCATGACAGCTGACCCGCGTGTGATTTCCAGGGCATACACTATCAATGAATTGAGCTATGTGGAAGCTACGGAGCTTTGTAACTTCGGTGCGAAAGTGGTCTATCCGCCTACAATCTATCCGGTTTGCCACAAGAATATCCCCATTCTGGTGAAGAATACCTTCAATCCGGAGGGTGTGGGAACTGTCATCAAGCGAGAGGTTTCCGACCCGCAAAGCAAGGCCATCAAGGGTATTTCATCCATCAATGATACGAGCCTGATTACAGTGCAAGGCCTTGGTATGGTAGGTGTCATCGGTGTGAACTACCGTATCTTCAAGGCGCTGGCAAAAAATGGCATCAGTGTATTCCTTGTGTCCCAGGCTTCTTCGGAGAATTCAACGTCTATCGGTGTGCGCAATGCGGATGCCGACCTGGCTTGCGAGGTGCTGAACGAGGAGTTTGCCAAAGAGATAGAGATGGGAGAGATTTCTCCTATTCAGGCAGAAAAGAACCTGGCTACCGTGGCCATCGTAGGCGAGAACATGAAGCATACACCGGGTATTGCCGGAAAGCTGTTCGGTACGTTGGGGCGTAACGGTATCAATGTGATTGCTTGTGCGCAGGGTGCTTCGGAAACCAACATCTCGTTTGTAGTGGACAGCAAATCATTGCGCAAATCGCTGAATGTCATCCATGATTCTTTCTTCTTGTCGGAATATCAGGTACTGAATCTTTTTATCTGCGGCATAGGAACCGTAGGCGGCAGCTTGATAGAGCAAATCCACAGCCAGCGCCAGAAGCTGATGCAGGAGAACGGCCTGCAGCTGAATGTAGTGGGCATTGCCGATGCAAACAAAGCCATGTTCAGCCGCGAAGGTTTCGATTTGGGACGTTTTCGTGAAGAACTGCAGGAGAAGGGAAAGGACAGCTCTCTGGAAACGCTGCGTAATGAGATTATCGGTATGAACATCTTTAACTCTGTCTTTGTGGACTGTACGGCAAGTGCAGGCGTGGCTTCCCTTTACAAGGACTTGCTGCTGCACAATGTTTCGGTAGTGGCTGCTAACAAGATTGCTGCTTCTTCCGAATACGAGAACTACCGTGAACTGAAACAGATTGCCCGCCAACGCGGTGTGAAGTACTTGTTTGAAACCAATGTAGGCGCCGGACTCCCCATCATCAATACCATTAACGACCTTATCCATAGCGGTGATAAGATATTGAAGATTGAAGCCGTGCTGAGCGGTACGTTGAACTATATCTTCAATAAAATCAGTGCCGACATTCCTTTCAGCAAGACCATTAAGATGGCGCAGGAGGAACGTTACTCCGAGCCCGATCCGCGTATCGACCTCAGCGGAAAGGATGTTATCCGCAAACTGGTGATTCTGGCACGCGAGGCCGGTTACTGTTTGGAACAGAGCGATGTTGAGAAGAACCTCTTTGTGCCCGATGACTTCTTTGAAGGCTCCCTGGATGACTTCTGGAAGAAAGTGCCGAGCCTCGATGCCGATTTCGAAGCCCGCCGCAAGGTGTTGGAAGCCGAGAACAAGCATTGGCGTTTCGTAGCCAAACTGGAAAATGGCAAAGCATCTGTCGGTTTGCAGGAAGTCGGCGCCAACCATCCGTTCTACGGGCTGGAAGGCAGCAATAACATCATCCTGCTGACCACGGCACGTTATAAGGAATATCCGATGATGATACAAGGCTACGGAGCCGGTGCGGGTGTAACGGCTGCGGGGGTATTTGCGGATATTATGAGCATTGCAAACGTTTAATCCAAATCGTAATATAGAAAGATGAAACACATCATTATATTGGGTGATGGTATGGCCGACTGGCCCGTGAAGGCTCTGGGAGGCAAAACCTTGCTGCAGGCGGCTACAACTCCCTATATGGACAAGCTGGCACGCATGGGACGTGTGGGAAGGCTGGTGACGGTGGCCGAGGGATTTCATCCCGGCAGTGAGGTGGCGAATATGTCCGTTCTGGGCTATAACCTGCCGAAGGTGTACGAAGGCCGCGGTCCATTGGAGGCGGCGAGTATCGGTGTGGACTTGCAGCCGGGTGAGATGGCGATGCGCTGCAACATTATCTGCATCGAGGGAGACAATATCAAGAATCATTCTGCCGGGCACATTACTACAGAGGAAGCGGATGTGCTGGTAAAATACCTTCAGGAGCATTTGAGTGATGACCGCGTGCATTTCCATACGGGCGTGCAATACCGCCATCTGCTGGTAATAAAAGGAGGGGACAAGCGCATTGACTGTATGCCGCCCCACGATGTCCCTTTGAGGCCTTTCCGTCCGTTGATGGTGAAGCCGATGGAGGGTACGGAGAATATTTCGGTCCCCGAAGGCGGTGCAGAGCTTACTCCGAAGCAGACTGCCGATTTGATTAATGATTTGATTCTCCGTTCGCAAGTGTTGCTGGAAAACCATCCGGTCAACATGAAGCGGAAGGCTGAGGGTAAGGACCCTGCCAATAGCATCTGGCCGTGGAGTCCCGGTTATCGTCCGCAGATGGAGCGCCTTTCAGACAAGTTCCCGCAGGTGAAGCGTGGTGCTGTGATTTCTGCCGTGGATTTGATTAACGGCATCGGCTACTATGCCGGATTGCGGCGCATCACCGTAGAAGGTGCGACGGGGCTTTATGATACCAACTATGAGAATAAGGTGGCTGCCGCCCTTGATGCATTGCGGACGGATGATTTTGTCTACCTGCATATCGAGGCCAGTGATGAGGCCGGTCATGAAGGAAACGTCCCCTTGAAGATTATGACGATTGAGAATCTGGACAGCCGTGCCGTAGGTCCTATCTACGAGGCTGTGAAGGATTGGGAGGAACCCGTTGCTATCTCCGTATTGCCCGACCATCCCACTCCCTGCGAACTCCGTACGCATACGGCCGAACCTATCCCGTTCCTCATTTGGCATCCGGGTATCGAGGCTGACGAAGTACGGACATTTGATGAAGTGGCAGCCTGCGAAGGCAGTTACGGACTGATGAAAGAAGACGAGTTTATTAATGAATTTATGAGTTCCACCACAGAGTAACACAGAGTTTCACGGGGTTTTATTTATAGAGAATTCTGTGAGACTCTGTGGTGAATAAAAAAATACCGCAATGAAATATTATAGCACCAACAAACAAGCCCCCGAAGCCACTCTTGAAGAGGCCGTGGTAAAGGGGCTTGCCGCAGACAAGGGGCTTTTCATGCCCTTTACAATCAAAACTCTGCCACAAGAGTTTTACGATAGCATCGATACACTCAGCTTTCAGGAGATAGCCTATCGCGTGGCAGATGCTTTCTTTGGCGAGGATGTTCCTGCCGATACGCTGAAACAGATTGTTTATGACACACTCAGTTTCGATGTCCCTCTGGTCCGGGTGACGGAGAATATTTATTCGCTTGAGCTGTTCCATGGTCCGACGCTTGCCTTTAAGGATGTGGGCGGTCGCTTCATGGCGCGTTTGCTGGGATACTTTATCAAGAAAGAGGGCAAGAAGCAAGTCAATGTTCTCGTTGCTACTTCCGGTGATACGGGGAGTGCTGTTGCCAATGGTTTCCTCGGTGTGGAAGGCATACACGTCTATGTGCTCTACCCGAAGGGAAAAGTCAGTGAAATCCAGGAGAAACAGTTTACTACCTTAGGGCAGAATATCACGGCCATTGAGGTCGATGGCACGTTCGACGATTGCCAGGCTCTGGTTAAATCCGCTTTTATGGACGGGGAACTCAACGAGCACCTGCAACTGACCAGCGCCAATTCCATCAACGTGGCGCGTTTCTTGCCGCAGGCATTCTATTACTTTTATGCCTATGCTCAACTGAAGCGTGCCGGTAAGGGAGACAATGCCGTCATTTGTGTACCCAGTGGTAACTTCGGCAATATCACTGCCGGCCTCTTCGGCAAGCGTATGGGACTACCCGTGGAACGCTTTATCGCTTCCAACAACCGCAATGATATCTTCTTCCAATATTTGCAGACGGGTGTTTATACACCGCGTCCCAGTATCGCTACCATTGCTAACGCGATGGATGTGGGCGACCCGAGCAACTTTGCCCGCGTACTCGACCTTTACGGAGGCAGCCATGCCGCCATCTCTGCCGAAATCAGCGGTGCCACTTATACCGACGAGCAGATTGCCGAAACTATGCGGGAAGTGTGGAAGAAAGACCATTACCTACTCGACCCGCACGGAGCCTGCGGCTTCCGGGCCCTGGCCGAAGGACTGAAACCCAGCGAAACGGGCGTATTCCTGGAAACGGCCCATCCGGCGAAGTTCAAGGATACAGTGGAGAAGATTATCGGTGAAGCCGTAGAAATACCTGCCAAGCTTCAGGCCTTTATGCGCGGTGAGAAGAAGAGCCTGCCAATGTCGAAGGACTTTGCAGACTTCAAGCAATATCTGATGCATGTATAAAGAATGGGACGTCAGTAAAGAAAAACACCGGATTGCTTGACATTGTCTTTCGGATGTTGTATCTTTGTAACTGCAATCTTAGTTCAGATTCAATTTTAAATTAGCATAAAAGGAGAGGCGTCGCTTCTCCTTTTTTGTTGTGTTCTTCCGTCACTTCATTAGCCAAAGCTTAGGGTTTACTCTCCTAAACCGGTGCTTTACAGATTTAATCCTCCACTTCAGCAAGCGGAATGGCAGGCATTTGCTTGGAAAATCCCGGCGGTTTTGACGAAAAGCTCGGATGTTTTTGACGAAAAGTCCGGATGTTTCGGATGAAAAGCTCCGAGCTTTCGGATGATATGTTCAGCGCTGACAGATGGTGTGTCGAGGATAAACGGATGATATGTTCGGGACGGATACATGGTTTGTTCCGGCTATATGAACGGACGATCATGCGTCTGTTCCGTTAATCTTCCATAAATCTGCTCTTGACAAGATTGGCTGCTTTATTCTGTATCGGGTTCTTCCCGGATGATGTTTATCATGCTGCCCAACTTATGATGGTTGTTCCATAGCACAAGCACTTCAATCTTCCGGAGACTGTGCCGGTAAAGAAGCGTATAGTCGGGATGCGGAATGATGTACCGTATGTTCTCTGCTTCGGTGGGCTGTCCGATAAACGGATTCAGCGTGACACGGTACAATGCATTTTGGAACAAGGTGTACAGAGTCCCGCCACACCGTTTGTTGCCATCTCTTTCTTGCGAGGAAATCAGCAAGTCCTTCAGAGCTTCTTTGGCAAGTGGCGACCATATTATTTGTTTAGCCATGCCTTCACCTCCTTACTGATTGTGACGTCCTCTTGTCCTTCTCCCTCATCCAGTTGCCGGCAGGCTTTCTTAAGGTCATGGCGTAGCCGGGTGGAGAATGCGAGGACTTGCTTTGTTTGCTGGGACGATTGCTCTTCTTTAACTTTTGCCATAACGTTATCTCCTTTTTCCTTAAAACATTTCAAAGTAATGAATTGTTTGAGGGGAAAAATACGAAGCTGATGAAAGATAAGAAACTGGAAGCCAATCTCAGTATGGTTGCATCGCGCGTCATGGCGGGGTTGAATATGAATGGATTGAAATTTCTGCTCCCTTTGTGGCTGGGTGCATTGACAGGTGTCACGGTGCGTTGTGTCTTTGCTGCCGTGGCATTTTGGATAACAAGCTGGTTTGTAAAGGAGGCACCGGTCACAAGGCGGCAGCGGATAGGGCTGTTCTGTCTGGGAGCTTTCGGACTCTACGGGTTCATGTTCTACTATCTGCTGGGTATCAGTAAGACGACTCCGGTTTCCAGTGCCATCTTCAACTCCATGCAGCCCATTTGGGTTTTTCTGATATCTGTCTTTTTCCTGCACGAAAAGGCTACGCTGATGAAGATAATCGGCATAGCGCTGGGTTTTGGCGGTGCGTTGTTGTGCATCCTTACGCAAGGCAGTGATGACCTGGCGCACGATGCGTTTACGGGCAACATGCTCTGCATGGTGAGCTCGCTGGTCTTTGCCGTTTACCTGATTGTGAGCAAGAAACTGCTGGAAGAGGTCGGGGTAGTGACGATGATGAAGTACATCTTTGGCGGTGCGGCAGTAACGGGATTGATTGTGTCGTCCATTATAGGCTGGGATGCACCCTTGCTTACGGATGCCTTGCATGGGAAGTGGCACTGGGTGCCGTGGGCGGTGTTGGCGTTTGTGCTGGTTTTCCCTACTTACCTCAGTTACTTTCTGGTTCCGGTGGGCTTGAAGTATCTCAAGACGACGGTTGTAGCCATGTACAGCTATCTGATACTGGTGGTGACTACCGTTGTTTCCCTCACCTTGGGGCAAGACCGTTTCAGTTGGACGCAAGCCGCTGCCATTGCCATGATTTGTATCAGCGTGTACTTTGTTGAAGTGGCGGAAGCGAAGAAGTAGTGACGAATACCAGGTATTCCCCTTCCGCTTCGATGGTGAATTCTGTACTGGTGCATTCGTTGAGTGTGCCTTGCCACCAGTTGGTGAAATCGCTGAGGGGATAGACCAGTCCTTTGCCATGCAGACCGTGTGCAGTGAAGTTGATGATGGATACTTGCTGTCCGGGATGGCTTGGGAAGGTGCGGGTACTCCGGCAGGGGATGAAGATGCCGTAATCGGTATAGGTACGTACATCGGCTCCGGCACGGAGATAGTCGATGAGCAGGCTGATATTTCCCAGTGTATGGTCTTCACGTTTGCCCGTGGCACCGATGATGGCGATACGGCGTTTGCCTTTCGCCAGCAGGAAGTTGACGGCTTTAGTCTGGTCGTTGGTCTCCTGGTCGCTGATACGGTGTAGGATATGTCCGAACTTCCGGCGGTTTTCATCACTGAGGGAGTCACCGTCGCCGATGATTACGTCGGGAGTATGGCCCCGGCGGATGTATTCGTCCGCTCCACCGTCGCAACAAACCACATAAGGCGCTTCCGCCAATATCTTTAAAGGTAGGGGACTTGCAGGATATTCCCCATTTGCCAAAACTACGGCATCAATAGTTAATAATTGCTCGTTGCTCGTTGATAGTTCGTCTTTCATGTCTTTCTTAATCCCTAATCTCTAATCCTTCATCCTTGTTCATCATTTTCCTCCATTTGAAGTAGCCAAAGATAGCTATAATTGTGTAAAGGGCATATAGTCCGGCTGTAAAATCAAGTCCTTTGTAGATGTACAGTCCGGCGCTAACGGCATCTACCGCAATCCATGCCCACCATTGCTCTACATATTTCCGTGCCAGCATCCACATGCCGGCTATGCTCAGTGCGGTGGTGAAGGAGTCCAGCCAGGGCACATTGCTGTCCGTGAAGTTTATCAATATCCAGGCAATGCCAAGCAGAGCGGCGATGAATACGGCAGTAAGTGGCAGCCGATAGCGCGCCGGCATATGGGTGATAGGAAGTTCCAGTTTTTGTTCTTCTGTTCTTGTGTCCTCTCCTTTCTGTCCTGCACCTTTCCGCCGCAAGATAGTCCGGCGCAGAAATGCTCCGTACTTCCACATCATCCAGCCGTAGATGGCAGCACCCAGATAATAGATGTTGATGCCGAAGTCTGCATACAGCCCCGCATCATAGTAGACAAAAATATAGACGGCAGGCATAATGATGCCCGCTATCCAAAGATAAATGCTTGCCCGGTACTCCAACCAGAGATAGAGAATCCCGACCACAGTGCCTATAATCTCAAGAGTATGTTCCATCAGAAATTGATTGCTATATGTCCCAATACATTCGTTCCCGCCTGGGCAGCGTAGCCGGCATAGTTGTAACGGACTTTTCCTCCGTTGTCGTCGTGATAGTATCCGCTGCCTGCGTATCCGTTGTTTTCGTATTCTTCATTGAACAGATTGTAGATGGTGCACCCTATGGTTACCGACTTTACTTTAGGCAACTTGAAGGTATAGGAAAGATTTAGGTTGCTTACGAAATAAGCATCCAGTGTGCACTCCTCTTGCTTGGCGTTACTCATGTATTGCTTGCTGATATATTGTGACTGTAACGAGGCCTCGAATCCCTTGAACGTATAGCCGAAGCGGTTGTTCAGTATGAAGTCGGGAGAGAATGCGATGGGGGTATCCCCGTGTTTGATGACCCATGCTTCCGACCCTGCCTCTTCGTTTTCAAAAAGTGTCTCGGTAAAGTTCTGCACACGGTTCTTGCTGAGTGTGGCATTGATGTCCCATTGCAAGCCGCAGTCCAGTTTGATGCCAGCCATCAGTTCAATACCCGTACGGTAGCTGTCGGGTACGTTGCTGGCCATGGCTTCGCCTATCTCGTTCAGCTCTCCCGTCAGTACCAGCTGGTCTTTATAGTCCATATAGTAGAAGTTGGCACCCGCATGGAGCCATGAGTTGGCGAAGGTATATCCCAGTTCGTAGTCGAACAAACGCTCAGCCTTGGGATGTTCGGTGAAGTAGCCGTCGGTGTAGTTGTTGCGCGTAGGTTCTTTATGGGCTACGCTGAACGAACCGTATAGGCGGTGGTTGCGGTCGATTTGCCAGGACAGTCCGGCTTTCGGGTTGAAGAAGTCGAAATCTTCGTCAATGTCCAATTTTTGCATTCCCGGAGTGGCGGCAGTCCAGTTGTACTTGTCGTTCAGTCCGTTTATCTTGTAGTTGATGTGGCGGTATTGCAGGTCGAGGTAGGCGCTGAGGCCGCTTACCAGTTCATAATTGACTTTCAGATAAATATTTCCGTCGTTCTTTGTGGCGTTGTTGCGGTAGTAGTCGTGGTCGGGGGTCAGTTCGCCGATATAGTTCTTTACCCAAAGCACTTTTCCGAAGTGGTCGCCGTCATAGCGGTTCAGTGCACCGCCTAGCGAGGCATGCAGACGGTCGGCTTTGTAGCTTACGGAGAAGATTCCACCGCCAAACCAGTTGTCCATTGCCTTCTTGCGGATAAGGTCGCTTACTTCTACCTTGCCGCCATTGTATTCGAAAGGAGACATGCCGTACTCTGCTAACGAGCGTTCACCTTTATATTCTTGATAGTATCCGTCGCCTTTGGTGTAGTGCAGGCCGATATTCAGGTTCCATTGTGGGGTGAAATTGTGGTTGAATAGCAGCTGGTAATTCTTTTGCGTATAGTTGTCGGTCTGGTCGTCATAGAAATGCAGTGCACCTCCTTCGTCCGTGAGGTAATGCTTCTCGCCGTTGTCGTCTTTATAATATTCTTTGTTGTATACATGGCCGTCCCGGTCGGTGGCGTACATGAATCCGCAGGAATTATAACGCCGTCCGTAACGTTCCATCTCTTCCTTGCTGGCATAGTTCCATGCGTGGTAAGTGCGCTCTTTGCCGGCAAAGGTTATCAGCTTGATAGAGGTGTTGTCATTGTAGTACCCTCCTTGCAGGTAATAGGAGTTCAGTCCCACAGACGCCCGGTCTATATATCCGTCTGTACTGATGTTGGAGAGCCGCGCGTCGAACGACCAATGATTGTTGATGAGTCCCGTTCCCACTTTCACCGTCTCCTTGTGCGTATGGAAGGAGCCGTAGGAACCGTTGAATTCTGCATAGGGTTTCATGGAGAAATCACCCGTCTGCATGTTGATGCTGGCACCGAAAGCTCCTGCACCGTTCGTTGAGGTACCAGCTCCGCGTTGCACCTGCATATCCTTGACGGAGGAGGCGAAATCCGGCAGGTTGACCCAGAATACCGTGTGGCTTTCCGCATCGTTGATGGGAATACCGTTAGCGGTGACGTTGATGCGTGTGCCATCTGTTCCGCGGACTCTCAGTGTGGTGTAACCCACCCCGGCACCGGCGTCGCTGGTAGTAATGGCGGAGGGTGTCATACTCAACAGATACGGCAGGTCTTGTCCGAAATTCTGTTTTTTCAGTTGTTCTTTGCCTATATTGGTGAATGCCACCGGTGTGCTGTTTGTGGCACGTGTGGAGATGACTTCCACTTCCTGCAGGTTTATCACCCGCAGACTGTCTTGCTCTTGTGTCTGCGCACAGACACCCAGTGCTGCCATAAGGAGGCAGGTCGCCATTGCATGTCTCTTCATTTGCAATTGTTTCGTTTAGATGAATACAGAAAAGGGGAACTTTTCTTCTTTTCCCTCCGCCGGCATTACCCGGATCAGGTTAATGGGTATGATCTCAGCCCGTCGTATTAGGGCACCCCTTAGTTGAAATCGGGAGCAAAGGTAGGAGTTTTCGTCGAAAGTGGCAAGTTAAGTGAACGAAAGTCAGAGTTATTTGTTAATTTTGCAGCATTAATTTTAAAAAAAGAGTATAGTTATGTTATCATCTTTATTCATGGCAGCCTTTGCTGCCCAAGTTGCTGACGATGGTTTCAGCAAACTGCAGATATTCCTTCAGCAATTGATAGATTGGGGCGTAAGTGCCGGTGGACGTATTATTGGAGCTGTCATCATCTTTGTGGTAGGACGGTTCTTGATTTCCTTTCTTAGGAAAATGCTGGCGAGGTTATTGGCAAAAAGACATGTGGATGCCAGTATCCAGAGCTTTGTGAAAAGTTTAGTCAATATCTTGCTGACCATTCTGCTGATTATTGCCGTTATCGGCAAATTGGGAGTGGAAACTACTTCTTTTGCAGCTTTGTTGGCATCTGCCGGTGTGGCTATCGGTATGGCACTTTCCGGAAACTTGCAGAATTTTGCGGGTGGATTGATTGTACTGTTGTTCCGTCCTTTCAAGGTAGGCGACTGGATTGAAAGCCAGGGAGTGTCCGGAACGGTACGTGAGATTCAAATCTTCCATACGATTCTGACCACAGCCGACAATAAGGTAATCTATATCCCTAACGGTGCGTTGAGCAGTGGTACAGTGACTAATTACAGCCGTGAGGATACGCGTCGTGTAGATTGGGTGATCGGTGTAGAATATGGTGAGAATTATGACAAGGTAGAGAGCACCGTGCGTCGTATCATCTCCGAAGACAGCCGTATCTTGAATACTCCCGAACCGTTTGTAGCTCTTCATGCCTTGGATGCCAGCAGTGTGAATGTGGTGATTCGTGTTTGGGTGAAGAGCGGAGACTACTGGGGCGTTTATTTTGATATGAACAAGAAGATTTACTCCGTATTCAATGAGGAAGGTATCGACTTCCCATTCCCGCAGTTGACGGTGCATCAGGCGAAAGACTGAGTGGGCTACAAGTTTCAATTTACTGGCTATCAGCTACTATAAGTTACGGGCTACAAGTGTACTGCATTATCATACTGCAGGACACTTGTAGCCCGTAACTTAATAGTAGTCGGTAACTCCGTAATTTATTTATAACTTAATTCTGCCTCTATTTCTTCGCAGACATCTTGCTCCAGGTTGAGCAGCTGATTGATTTCTTTTCGTTTTTCCAAATCCGTGAAATAGCTCTCCACTACTGCATAGATGTTGAAGCCGGTTGTGGAACCCGCAGCCAAATCCAATGACTCAACCATTTTCTCTACTGCTTGATGAATGCGTTTCTTACTGATAAAATGCAGTTCATTACTATGAATTAAGCTCTTTTCCATGATATTTTCTGTTTTAGTTATTGTAGTTATAACATTCTATCAAGCAAGTAAGTTCATGTAGATTGAACAGATTTGACAGTCGGTCGAATGATATTTTTCCTATATTTGCGAAAAATATAAACGCGGCAATGAAAGAACTGTTTATAAAAATACTCCGTTTTCTGATGTTTGTACTGGTCGTAGCTTTGGGCTGCATCGGATATAACATCTATGAAGATACGTTGGCTGCTGTGTGGATACCCGTAGGGGTAGGACTTGTGGTGGCAGTCGTTACACTTCCTCTATATAAAAAATGGATATGGCTGACAACGATGGAGCAAAAGGCAGTGAATATATTGTGCCATGTGGTGTGCGTGGGTGTCATCAGTTGTTCGCTTTTTCTGGTAGGGAATTATCGGATGGCGGCTCCAGCTTCGACAAAGGAGGTGACGGTTACCGTACTTGAGAAGCTGATAAAAGAACATGAAAAGAGACGTAAAGTAGGCAAGCATCGTTATGTGTCGGACGGAGTACGTAAGGAATATTACTTAAAGGTGGCTTTCGAGGATGGAGCGATAGAGACCTTGCATGTTTCCACAGCCACATACAACAAAGCACGAAAAGGCAAACCGAAAGTCCTGACTTTGCAGAAAGGAGGTTTCGGATTGCCGGTGATAACGAAGGGGCTATAGTTTTCATCCCCCCATGCAAGACATCAGATGAGGAACTGAATGCTCTTCTTAAAGATTTCTGCGTACAAAATGTCCGTCAATCCAAATGGTGGCATGGTGTCCTTTGAATTTCAGTAATACATAATTGGGAGCTGCCGGGCCTTTATCTCCACCTTACCGGTGAGCACTACGCTGTTTCCTTCTTCCTGAAAGCACAAACCTGCTTTCGGATTGGCTGCACCTTTGTTTTAAGACTGTCTTTGCCGGTTGCCAACCATACGGTGGTGGCCCCTTCCGACTTGATATTGCTCATTGGAACGGGGCTGGGATGATATTCTTTATAGGTTGTAAAGATACAGATAAACTGATAGGGAAATCCCTATGTATAAATAGAGAGAATCACGGAAAAGGAGGTTTTTATCATACTACATTTGCTGTATGGATAAATACTAAAACTTTCTATTATGAAAAAGATGTCAGTTGTTTTAGGCTTGTTACTCGCTGTCTTGGTGATGGGCTGTGGCATTTATGAAAGCTACGGGTTTGATTATAAGCAGTTGAGCAGCATTGAACGTGGTATGAGCTTTAAAGAGGTGTGTACCATTTTAGGAGAGCCTGCATTTAGAGATTTGAATAAGGAGGGAGAGGCTTGGACATTCCGCGCTTATACTCCTGCGGGGTGGTCGGCTGTCAAGGTGTGGTTCAAAGACGGAAAAGTGGACGAAATGAAGAGCTATCTGGAGGATACTTATCCGGTTACCACTTCGCGGGACAAGAGTTTCATGAATGAGAAAAAAGAATCTTCCGACAAGAGTAGCGAAACAAAGGTAATAGTTTCGCCGGAAGGGAAACATTACATCAAAATGGGCTCGGTAGTAGTCACTCCCGAAGGCAAGCATATAATAGTACCTTGATTATACCAACATAATCGTTTCCGGATATAGTATAATGTGAATATACCTTTCTATAAAGTGTTGATATTTATAAAGTTCTATATTTTTTGCAGATTTTAGGTATATGTAGTTCAAAGAATGTTATCTGAAATGAAAAGAATGGGCAATGTTTGTCATTGCTCTGTCTTTATCTTATATTTGAGTAGATAATATAGGATATCATTTTAAGAAAGGAACTAATAATAAGATAATAATATGAAGAGTATTGAGAAGGCGACCAATAATATGAAAATGGTATATTCCATTTTGTGCAATCTTAAGAAGTGTACAATCTTTGAATTGCAGAAACTGACGAAGTTCAGGGATGTGGATTTGTGTTTGGCCTTGGGGTATCTGCTGCAGAATAACCAGATTTATCAGAAGCGTATTGATAACATGGTTTACTATGGAGTCATCGCAAAATGAAAAGAGATACAATAGGTTTACCACACATTTTGCTTACATGCTTGCATGGTGCTTTCTAATTGTTTGTTATACCGCATTTTACAGTATGTAAGCAGATGCCATGCAAGTATGTAGGCAAACTTTGCTTGCATGCTGTTTTTTCTTGTGCAAATGGCTGGTCTTCTTTCCGCAAAGAACAGCTCTTTCTCCTACTAAAAGCTTATTAATGACTATTGTGCACGGTTGTGATGCAGTTTCTTCACTATTGTGGTACGGCTTCTTCATGCTTGTGGAGAAGTCGTACCACAATAGTGCGCATGCCTAACTATCATTTATTCAGTGTATTGACAGCCTATGTTAGAGCAATGAAAGACTGATAGACTGTCTTTCATTGGCTGTGTGTCTACCTTCAAAAGAGTGATATGGTAGTGGATAATGTTCATGTTTTGCTGCTTTTTCAGTGAAAGAAATCATGAATATTTGGATACTTGAAAAAGAAGTCCCACCTTTGCACGCGAATTAGAAAACCAAAAGAGTTTTGTAATCCTCATCGGAGGGCTGTAAAAATGCCGGATAAGATGACTGGGTAAAACCAATCATTTTATCCGGCATTTTTTTGCTTTTGGGCAAGACAATAACCTATAAATATAGTTGAACATGAAAAGAGATGCAATTGATTTGAGTACACTGAATGTGTTTACATTGTTTCGGAAATATTTTGTTCCTACGTTGCTGGGTATGCTCAGTATGTCGGCCGTAACAGCGATTGACGGGATATTTGTCGGGCATGGAGTAGGTAGCGACGGGATTGCGGCCGTAAATATCTGTGTCCCTTTACTGATGCTTTTTACGGGAATCGGGCTTATGGTTGGTGCCGGGTGTTCTGTGGTCGCTTCTATCCAATTGTCGAGAGGCAAAAGCAAGTCTGCTCGGTTGAATGTGACACAAGCATTACTGTTTGTAACGATTGTTGCTTTGATACCCTCTGCTTTGATGATGGCTTTTCCGGCAGAAACAGCCCGGATGCTCGGCTCTTCCGAACATCTGTTGCCTATGGTGACGGATTATCTGCTGTGGTTTGTTCCGTCATGGGTCTTTCAGATATGGATAACGGTGCCGCTGTTCGTCATTCGTCTGGACGGTGCTCCAAAGCTGGCTATGTTGTGCAGCCTGATTACGGCTGTAATCAATGTGGTGCTCGACTGGCTGTTTATCTTTCCTTTTGGCTGGGGAGTCATGGGAGCAGCATTTGCCACTTCCATCAGCATCATGGCCGGCGGACTGGTGGCGATGGTCTATCTACTGTTTTATGCTCGGCATTTGCGTTTACAACCACTCAAATGGAGTGTCAAGAGCCTGCGGCTTTCCGTGCGGAATATTGGTTACCAGTGCCGTATCGGTCCTTCTGCCTTATTGGGAGAGGCAACGCTTGCTGTTCTTATGTTCGTCGGGAACCAGGTATTTATGTCCTATCTGGGGGACGATGGCGTAGGGGCATTCGGTATAGCGTGCTATTATATTCCTTTTGTTTTCATGGTAGGTAATGCTATTGCACAATCTGCCCAGCCTATTATCAGCTATAATTTCGGACTGGGCTACAAGGAAAGAGTGATGACGGCGGAACGTATTGCGTTGCTGACGGCTGTGGTCTGCGGTGTGGTTGCAACGGTGGCATTCACTGTTTATCCTTATCTGCTGGTTGGCCTTTTCATCAGTCTTGACAGTGAAGCGGCGAAGATAGCGATACACGGTTTCCCCTATTTTGCAAGCGGCTTTGTCTTTTTCATTGTGAATATTGCTGTGGTAGGTTATTTTCAGAGTGTTGAAAGAATAAAGCCAGCTACGATTTTTGCTTTGTTGCGTGGCTTTGTTTTCCTTATTCCGAGTTTTATTTTGTTGCCGAAGTTCTTGGGTGTGTCGGGAATCTGGTTGGCAATGCCACTCTCGGAGGCTTTGACAATCATTGTGATTCTGCTTTTTGTTCTGAAGCATCGGTATGCTTATAAAGTTTCCAGTCAACTCATTACGTCGTAGATGCCTTTAAAAAAACGAGGTTGTGCCAACGTTTTGACATAACCTCCTAAAACCGTAACCTAAGATTTCTAAAATTGGCGAGATTGGACAATCATACATTTGTATGAACTCTATATATTTGCAAATTATATCGTTATAGATGAAAAGTAGCACTGAAAATATATACAAACAGAAAGTCAATCAAGTAATTGATTACATAAATTTTAATCTGCATCAGCCATTGCAATTGAATGTAATAGCCGACATAGTAAATATGTCTCAACGGCAATTGCTCCGTATGATGAGTTCTGCTTTGGATGAACCATTATACTCTTATGTGGCGAGGCAACGAGTAGAACGAGCTGTACTATATATGCAAACTGAAGACATGAGTTTACAGAATTTGGCTGGGTTAGTCGGCTACGATAATCCGCAATCGTTCTCCAAAGCATTTAAGAAACAATTTGGTATCTCTCCCAAAACATATATCAGCAGATTAAGGATGCGATTAAAAGAGTGCGAACATGATGGAAAGGAGTGCGAATTGCATTCTGAAGTCTACAATTTCGAGGGATTAAATTTAGTATATATCCGTATATGGGGTAAGTACGGAGAGGAAGAACCTTATGAAACAGTATGGAGTAAATTGATACATTTCTTAAAGAGCAATGACTTACTTCTGCCCGATACACGTTTTATTGGGTTAAGTTTTGACGACCCTAATGTGACAAACCCTAATCAATGTCGTTTCTATGCTTGTGCATCGGTACAAAAGGAAATTATGCCTACTTGTGAATTTGGTACAATCCGGCTACCACAAGGTAAATATGCGGTCTATACGTTGCAGGGGTATTATACAGATTTGCAGGACTGGTATAACATCATTAACGTAAGCCAAGAATATTCACTTCGTCATGGGATGTCTTTTGAGGAGTATATCAATTATTCAAAAGAAAATAAAAAAGAGAGTATCACAAAAATCTACATACCGATAAAATAAATAAAAGCATGGAAAATAGTTTACCTAAATATATAACTCTAACAGAGGATAATATAGATAAAGAACATATCTGCTGCGCATTCTCTGACAAAAAATGCTTGGAAGGATATGAGTCCAAAAAGGAATGGCTAAAAAAGGAATTTGCTAATGGCTATGTTTTTAGGCGGCTTGATGCACGAGCCAAAGTTTTTATAGAATATGTTCCTGCTGAATATGCGTGGCTTCCGGTTACTGCCCCTAATTATTTAATGATTAATTGTTTTTGGGTTTCAGGGCAGTATAAAGGTCAAGGGCATGGATATAATTTGCTCCAATTTGTGATTGAAGATGCAAAAAAGCAACAAAAAAATGGATTGGTTACTGTTGTAGGTACAAAAAAGAACCATTTTATGAGTGATACGAAATGGTTGCTGCAACATGGCTTTAAGGAAATAGAAAAACTTCCAAATGGATTTTCATTGTTGGTAATGAGTTTTCATGAGAATAGTGCAGTTCCATATTTTAATGATTGCGTCAAAAGTGGAGAATGCCCCGACAAACTGGGAATAGTGGCTTATTATTCTAATCGTTGCCCATATACGGATTATTATGTAAATGGAGTGTTGCGTGTTCTTGCGCAAGAAATAAATATTCCTTTGAAAGTAATTAAATTGGAAACGAGAGAGCAAGCACAAAACTCTCCTACACCAGCTACTATATTTTCTCTTTTTTACAATGGGAAGTTTGTAACTACGGATTTAAGTATTTGTACTGAGTCTAAATTTACAAAACTATTAAAGTAGTAAAATGAAAGAACTGGTTAATAACATGTTAGCTGAAATAGAGGTCAATATATCTGAAATCGACCTCTACGGTTATGATATTGTTGAAACTTTTCTTTCAATAGTGCGTCGTTTGCAAGCGGTTCTCAATGATTTAAAAACAAAACTGCAAATTCATTCCTTCTATAAGATTTATCGGATAGAAACACAATGCCCCGATGGTAGTAATGATGTAATCAGAAACTATATTAAGTAAAGAACTGGATAACCTGACCTGCTTCTTTAACCGTAATCTGGACTTTTACCAATATTATCGTTTTCATTCGACCTTGTATGATGAATATTATGTTGTTCGTGGAAAGTTTGATTTACGCCTATGTACCGATAGCGCACAATTCGATAAAGACCTGAATTTCTCAACCTTGTTTCTTCGGGTGGCATTAACAATGGCAACGTGGGAATAAAAGAAATGATGAATTTTCTCAGTACGGTGCTCTAAATGGAGTTAGGCGATTATTATGCCGCTTATATTGCCATGAAAGAACGGAAGAAGGATTGGACGGCATATCTTAGCCGTTTGCAAGACAGCTTAGTCAAACGAATGGACGAAGGATAGTAAATGACAAACTTCTGTTTTTCTTTTCGCCAGTATTATATTGCTTCAATATTATAAATCAACCATTTAGTCTTGTTGGGGTACCGTGCTGTGGATGCTTTCCAGCATAGAATTGATATGTACGGCTTCTGCGGTTCTGCCGGAAGCCTTGCCTAACTTCACGCTCCAGTGAGCCGGATTTATTTCCTGTTTGGTGTTGAACTGGGCTACAACTTGGTCGATAGTGATACGTGCGATAATCGGTGCATTACCGTTCTTCTTTACTGCATTTCGTTTGACGAAATAGAGTAGCTTAAAAGTACTTCTCATAATCTCTTTTTTTTAGTTACAAACTTAAATTGATAAACTGAAAATGAGATATTTGCAGTACGGACAAATCAAGACAACAAACCGCCAATTTGGGACATTCCGTGACCTAAAATCTTAGAGGGTGGACAGGTCACGAATTGGTCACGAAAGTGTGTCTTTTTGTGACCTTTTCGTGTCTTAGGTCACAGACATTATATAAAGAAAAACTCCTACAATACCTTGATATTGTAGGAGTTGTACATTTACTGTCCATTTCTGTCCAGCGTTTCTGTGATCCGCTTGGGGCTCGAACCCAAGACCCCAACATTAAAAGTGTTGTGCTCTACCTGCTGAGCTAGCGAATCAGACCTTATTGCTGTTAAGCGGGTGCAAAGATAGCTACTTTTGTTTAAAAAACAAATGGATTAAGGGAAAAAGTTTTGAGAACGACTTCTGCTTTTACTCTTCTTGTTGATTATCAGTCTGTTCAAACTTGTGAATTTTTTCTCTGTTTATGATGAAACGTTGATAGTAGGAGAGCATAAGGGTGGTAAGCGGAAGTGCTATAATCATACCCAGCATCCCCATCAATGACCCCCAAATCGATAAAGACAGTAGGATGATGGCAGGGTTCAGGCCCGTAATTTTCCCCATGACACGCGGTACGATGAATCCGTCTTGAATGGCTTGTACTATGATGAATACCGCAAGGGCCGATGCAATGATAATCCAGAAGTTTCCTCCCGTATCCGCTGCTTTCAGTATGGCCAGCACGATGGTAGGTATAAAGCCGATAATCTGTAAATAGGGCACTAGGTTTAAAGCACCGATGAACAAGCCGAGCCCAATGGCCAGTGGGAAATCAATAATCAGAAAACCTATACTGAACAGAATACCGACACACAATGCCACGAATGCTTGTCCGCGGAAGTATCTGTTCATGCCGTCTTTCACATCGTTCATTACATTGATTACGAAGGGCCGGTATTTCTGTGGTACCAGGTGGGGCCACCCTTCGGAAATGCTTTCATAGTCCAGCAATATGAAGATTATATAGAGAAGAATGAGAAAGAAAGTGAAGAAGCTGAACAGTAGATTGACGGATTCTGACAGCAAGGACCAGAGCCGGGGAACGGTTTCCTTGATGGCGTTCAGCATATTCTCTTCCTTGAACAATTGGGTGACAAACTGGGTGTCTATGTTCTCACGAAGGAATTCAGAGAGTGTTTTGGGCACATTGCCGTCGTGGGTTCCGTTGGAAAAGTAGTCTATTACCAAATCTTTTACCCTGACGAATTCGTCCATCATGGGAGGCACAAGCAGATAGAAGGCGGTTCCTCCTACAATCAGAATACTGAATAAGGCGCAGAAGATGGATATGACCCGGTTCTTGAGCCTTAATCTGTACTGGAAGAAGGTGACCAGGGGGTATATCAGATAGGCAATGAGCCATGCGATGAAGAATGGCAGCAATACGCCGCTTAGACGCTTGAAGAGCATAAGGATGCCGATAATAATGACACCGAGTATGACACCGCGGATAAAACTGTCGAATGTAATCTTTTTGCGTTCCATAATGCTCTGTTTTTTGTATTCGTTAATGACCGCTTTCCTTTTGGTCGGCTTGGATGGCTTGCTGATAGCACTCTCGGCATAGCGGTTCGTACTCTTCGGTTTCTCCCAGCAGTACTTGTTTGTCGTTCTTGACGGTACGGTGGGAGAACGAGGCAAGTTGGCCACATTTCACACAGATGGCATGTACTTTGGAAACTTCGTCTGCAATGGCACACAGTCCCGGCATAGGGCCGAATGGAATACCGCGGAAGTCCATATCCAGTCCGGCTACAATGACGCGTATACCATTGTTGGCAAGCTGGTTGCATACATCAATCAGGCCACTGTCAAAGAACTGGGCTTCGTCAATGCCCACTACATCTATCTCTGAAGTGAAGAGCAGAATGCTGGCAGACGAGTCGATGGGAGTGGAGGCTATGGAATGACTGTCATGCGATACGACATCGGCTTCGGAATAACGGGTGTCTATGGCAGGCTTGAATATCTCTACGCGTTGTTTGGCAAATTTTGCCCGTTTCAGTCTCCTTATCAGCTCTTCGGTTTTGCCGGAGAACATGGAACCGCAAATGACCTCAATTCTTCCCCTGCGTTTGGTTTCCTGTATATGATCTTCTGAAAATAATACCATGTTTTCGAGTGTTATATTTAAGCGCAAAAGTAACACTTTTGTTTGCTTTCCGATATTTTTTCATTATTTATTTCTACATTTGTAGCGTTAACACGGACTGTGTAAAGGATATGCAAACCCTATTAAACGACATAGAATTAGATATTCAGGAATTGAAATGTTTGATGCAGGCCATTTCAAGTGATGCCAATCCGACATTGAAGATTGTGGCAAAACGGAATATCCAGCAGATGAAGGCACGCTTGGAGGCGTTGCAAGAACTGCTTGAGGAGGCGCCAACGGCTGTTGTGTCGCCCCTGGAGGAACCCCCTGCTGTTACTACTCCTTTGACCGAATCGGTTTCTCCGGTCGAATCGGTTATTCCTGATACAGTGAAGATGGTATGTGAGGAACCGGAAACAGTTCCTATTTTGGCAGAACGCATCAAGCCTGCCAAGGATTTGAAACATGCCATCAGTCTGAACGATTCATTCCGTTTTGTCCGCGAACTGTTCGCAGGCGATGCTGCACGGATGAATGAAGTGGTACGACGTTTGGGTGAGGCTCCTTCTTTGGACAAGGCTATGGATATTTTTGCTTCGGAAGTGCACCCGGATGAAGAAAATGAAGCCGCCGTCGATTTTATGGAACTCCTCAAAAAATATTTCAGCTAAACAACCGATAAGTATGGGAAAACTTTATGTAGTGCCTACCCCGGTAGGAAATTTGGAAGATATGACATTCCGTGCTATCCGGATTCTGAAAGAAGTGGATTTGATACTTGCTGAGGATACACGTACCTCCGGCATATTGCTGAAACACTTCGAAATAAAGAATGCGATGCAATCTCACCATAAATTTAATGAACATAAAACGGTTGAAAGTGTTGTTAATAGAATAAAGGGGGGAGAAACTGTAGCTTTGATTTCGGATGCAGGTACGCCGGGTATATCCGACCCGGGCTTTCTGGTAGTCAGAGAGTGTGTGCGTAACGGCATCGAAGTGCAATGCCTGCCGGGAGCGACAGCTTTTGTACCGGCATTGGTGGCTTCCGGACTGCCGAATGAGAAGTTCTGTTTTGAAGGTTTCCTTCCACAGAAGAAAGGAAGGATGACCCGTCTGAAGGCATTGGCCGAGGAGTGTCGTACCATGGTGTTCTATGAGTCTCCCCACAGATTGGTAAAAGCTTTGACGCAGTTTGCCGAACATTTCGGTGCCGAACGTCAGGCTTCTGTTTCGCGGGAAATCTCAAAGATGCACGAAGAAACGGTGCGTGGAACGCTTACAGAATTGATTGAACATTTCACGGCGAACGAACCGCGCGGTGAAATTGTGATTGTAGTAACAGGAATAGACGATTAAATAACTTCATTAACCAAACGTAAAACGAAAGCGTATGAAAAAGTTAGCAGTTTTAATTGTATGCGCGGCTGTAATGGCTTCGTGTGACAGCTTCTCTGGTGGCAGTAAGAACCAGCTGAAAGCTGAAAATGATTCTTTATTGATGGAACTGACTCAGCGTAATGCTGAATTGGACGAGATGATGGGCACTTTCAATGATATTTCAGAGGGATTCCGCCAGATTAATGCAGCAGAGAGCCGTGTGGATTTGCAGCGTGGTGCTGTGGCAGAAGGCTCTTTGAATGCCAAGCAGCAGATTGCGTCGGACATTGAATTTATCCGTAAACAGATGGAAGAGAACAAGGAGCAGATTGCCAAATTACAGTCCATGCTGAAGAATAGTAAGAATAACTCTGCCCAGTTGAAGAGGGCTGTGGAGTCCCTGACTCAGGAGTTGGTGGCAAAGACCCAGCGTATCGAGGAATTGCAGGCTGAGCTGGCTTCCAAGAATATCCGTATCCAGGAACTGGATGCTGCCGTAACCGGTTTGTCTACTGAGAAAGAAGAATTGACTGCCGAAAATGAGGCGAAGGCTCAAACCGTTGCCGAACAAGATAAGGCACTCAATACGGCTTGGTTTGTATTTGGTACGAAGAAAGAGTTGAAGGACCAGAAGATATTGACAAATACCGGACTTTTCAAAAAAGGCCAGGTGCTGAAAGATTCTGATATCAACAAGGACTACTTTACACAAGTGGATATCCGTACGACAAAAGAGATTAAACTATACTCTAAAGATGCTGATATCTTGACTACTCATCCCGCTGGTTCTTATGCGTTGGAGAAAGATGATAAAGGACAGCTGACTTTGAAGATTACAAATCCGAAAGACTTCTGGAGTGTGTCCAAGTATTTGGTAATCCAGGTAAAATAACACTGTTATAGACTGATACAGAACGGACGCAGGTTATTGGAATTGATAATCTGCGTCTATTTTTATATATCCCTTTCCTTTAAATTATGGCATCCCAATATAAGAACCTATTTTTTGACCTGGACGATACGCTTTGGGCATTTTCCCTTAATGCACGCGATACATTCGAAGAGATGTATCACAAGTATGATTATGACCGTTTCTTTCGTTCTTTCCAGCATTTCTATACGCTTTATCAGCATCGTAATGTAGAGCTGTGGGAAGAATACGGCAGAGGGCAGGTCAGTAAGGAAGAGTTGAACCGCCAGCGTTTTCTATATCCTCTGGAGGCAGTAGGGGCGGGGGATGCTGCTTTGGCCGAGGCTTTTTCTGATGATTTCTTTTCGGTCATTCCCACAAAAAGTCGGCTGATGCCGCATGCGTATGAGGTACTGGAATATTTGGCGGGGAAATATAACCTCTATATCCTTTCCAACGGCTTCCAAGAGCTGCAATGTCATAAGATGCGTTCGGCAGGCATTGACCACTTTTTTAAGAAGATTGTTCTCTCTGATGACATCGGTATCTTGAAGCCCTGGCCCGAAATTTTTCATTTTGCCCTTTCTGCCACACAATCCGAGGTGCGTGATTCTTTGATGATAGGCGATAGTTGGGAGAATGATGTGGCAGGAGCCAAAGGAGTGGGTATGCACCAAGTGTTTTATAATGTAACGGGGAAGGAAGAACTGCCTTTCCAACCGACTTATCATATCAGTAATCTGAAAGAATTGATGCAGATTCTGTGACATTGAAATTTTTAGTTGTACTTTTGTCTACAGAAACGTATATTATACAGCTATGGACACAATCTTACCTTTCGCTTTACTTTGTTTTACCTCCTTCTTTACGTTGACAAACCCTCTTGGCACCATGCCGGTGTTTTTGACCATGACGCATGGAATGACGGACCGTGAACGGCAGTCGGTAGTATCGCGCGCCACTCTGGTTGCCTTTATTACGATTATGGTTTTTACGTTTACGGGACAGTTTCTCTTTAAATTCTTCGGTATCTCTACCAATGGCTTCCGTATTGCCGGTGGAGTTATTATCTTTAAGATTGGCTTCGATATGCTGCAAGCCCGTTATACCCCAATGAAGCTGAAAGACGAGGAAATCAAGACTTATGCCGATGATATTTCCATTACTCCTCTTGGAATTCCGATGCTTTGTGGTCCCGGTGCCATAGCCAATGCCATTGTGCTGATGCAGGATGCCCACACCATTCAGATGAAAGGAGTTCTTATAGGAATGATTGCCTTTATTTATCTGATTACCTTTTTCATATTGCGTGCTTCCACGCGGTTGGTCAAAATTTTGGGTGAGACGGGAAACAATGTGATGATGCGCCTAATGGGACTTATCCTGATGGTTATTGCCGTTGAGTGTTTTGTCAGCGGAGTGAAACCTATATTGGTGGATATATTGAAAGAAGGAGGCATACCATCACTGGCACACCTCCTCTAAACACTTTATTTATAAAAACACATTGGGAAAATTCCCAAGTTTCTTTAGGCTACTATTGATTAATAGCCTGGATTTTGTTCTATGTTCGGATTGGCATTGATTTCACCGACGGGAATCAACGGGAGCGCTTTCTTGGAGTCGCGGTTGAATGTACGCGCTTCTTCGCTCAATACGTCGTGCCATCCTCTGTCATTAACGTCCGTGTAGCGTGTAACGGTTTCACCTCGGCGCATAACATCGAAGTAGCGCTGTCCTTCACCTACAAGTTCCTTGCGGCGTTCGATGTAGATGCGGTCTAATGTGATGTTTCCGCTGGTTACTTGTTTGCTTTCATCCGTTGTGCGGTTGGAGATGATATCGTTCAGCAAGTTGGCAGCCTTGTTCTTGTCTCCGGCTTGGAAAGCTGCTTCTGCTGCTGACAAGTAAACTTCTGACAAGCGCAGCAATGGGACATTGGAGTAACGTACATCTCCGTTTACAGCAGGCATTTTGTTGATGTAAACTTTACGTTTGTCAAATCCTCCTGCTGCCGCTGCCAATAATATGTCGTTACGGATGTCTGCCGGGTCGGATGTAAGCATGTCAGAGAAGTCTTTTGTGACAATTACATCTCCATATCCGGGAGAAGCGCCAGCCTTGTCGGCATATAAATAGGCAATACCTTCACGGTCTGTCCAGTCAGTATTGTTGTTGATGGAAATCTCGAACATGATTTCTTTTGAATGATTGGCATCACTTTTGCTCCATGCAGCAACATATTCTGACGGTTCCCAAAGTTTGTAAGACGAGTTTGATATGATGTCTTCAGCTACGGATAAAGCCTTGCTCCATTCGCCTTTTGTCATATATACACGTACCTGCAAGGCTTTGGCAGCCCAAAGGTTGACATAACCCACTTCATTGGTTTTGGGCAGTGCATTTGAGTTGATTGCATCTGTCAAATCCTTTTCAATAGCCTCATAACATTGGGCTACCGTGCTGCGGCTTGGCTTTTCTGTCGATTCCAGCGGGGAGGTAGCGATGGGCACACCGGGTGAGCTGCCTTGATCTACCGTATAAGGTTTACCGTAGATACGTGTAAGGTCAAACAGTGCCATGGCGCGCAGAACTTTTGCTTCTGCATCATATTGGTCAATAGTGGCTTTTGCCTCTGCCGCGTCGGTCAGGTTGCCACTTTCTGCTGCCTGAATCAGACGGTTGGCGCGTGCTATGACTACATAAGGCATCTGCCATACGGCTGTTGAGGTGGTGAAATTGTCGGCAGTTGTATATTCCATATAGTAGTAGAAGTTTGCTCTTCCACTTCCACCGTTATATTCATATTGGATATCTTCCCCTCTCATGTCACCGTATACGAACATGAGGCGTCCATAATAATTAATCAGGCTACTGTTACCTTTAACGGCAGCATAAAGTCCCGTCCGCACATTGGCCAAATCATCGCTGTTCTTGATTGCGGTTTCAGCATCTATTCCGTCTGCGGGTGACTGATCCAGCCAACTGTTGAGGCATGATGAAGTGCTGACTGCCATAGCTGCGCAAAGCGTTGCTGTGTATAATGTCTTTAATATTTTCATTTTCGTATCTTTATTAGTTAGAAATTCAATTCTATTCCGAATGTATATGTTCTCAATGCCGGAGTCTCAAATGTGCATAGTCCGTCTACACGCATTTCCGGATCTACAAATAAGTCTTTAGATTTCCATGTAAGCAGGTTGGACCCCGAGAAGTAAATTCTTGCCTTGCTAAGTCCAAGCTTGTTGATATAGTTTTGCGGAATGCTTACACCTAATGTGAGGTTCTTCAGACGTAGATAATCAGTAGGCATCAGCCAGCGTGAAGACAGTGAAGCTACGCTTCCATATTCAAATTTAGGCAATGTGGCATTCGTGTCGCCCGGGCCGGTCCACATCTTTGAGATGTCGTAGTATGTCGGTACGGCACCACCGTATAGATGTGAACCGCCATTGGAGTGCTGCCAAGTGGAGTAGTCAAAAGCATCACCACCCAATGAATAAGTGAAAGTGAAGCCCAAGTCGATAAACTTCCATTTGAGGTTGTTGGTAAGACCGCCTTCTATACTAGCCTGATGCTTGCCTACAATAGTTTTGTTGGCTTCAGAGATATTTGTAGTTGTCTTGCGGGCATTCTCTGTTCCGTCATTCAGATAGAACATTTCTTTACCGGTCTCTGCGTCGACTCCGGCGTATTCATAAACATAGTATGAATAGTAAGGTTCGCCTACACGGTGAATCAGCGGTCCTGATACGATTTCATTCTGCTGGCCATCCAATTTGGTCAGTTTGTTGCTGTTGTGTGCCATGTTCAGAGAAGTGGTCCACGTGAAATCCTTGTTTCTGAAATTGGTTGATGTAATGGTCAACTCAAAACCGGAGTTCTTCAGTGAACCGATGTTTTGCGGGGTGGTATACCCATAATTGCCATCATAATATCCGCCGACTTGTGATACGGGGAGGTCATATATAAGGTCGCTGGTTTTACGCTGATAGTAGTCGAATGTTACAGAGATACGGTCGATGAATGAAAGGTCGAGACCGATATTCCATGTTTTGTTCTTTTCCCATTTCAGGTCCGGGTTTGCAATTCCGACGATGGACATTCCTGACTGTCCATTGTATATGATTCCGTATTTATAAAGATTCATATAAGCGTAATAGTCTGATGGTTGCGTTCCGTTTACACCGTATGACACACGGAGCTTTCCATCTGTCAATACACTCTTGACAGGATTCAGGAAACTTTCGTCTATGAATCTCCATGCTCCGGAAACCGACCAGAAACTTCCCCAACGGTTTTCTCTTGCCAGACGTGAACTTCCGTCGGTACGATAGCTGAGACCGAGATAATATCTGTCTGCGTAGTTATAATTGGCACGTCCGAGGAACGAAGTCATGCGATAGCTCTGTCTGTTGGTTTCGGCACTTGTTGAACCGGCATTTGTCAATTCGTACAAATCACCCGGATAGTCTTGGCCTGCCATGTAGTTGAAAGCATATTCCGTATCTTGTGTTTCAAAACCAAGCAGGGCGTCAATATTGTGCAGACCGAAAGAGTTGATGTAAGAGAGCTGGGTTTGTGTATTCAGCTGGTCATTACGATTGACGATACGCTGCATGACACCACCGGGGGCACCATTGTTTGAGTGTCTGTCCCAAAGAACGTCATTGGTTCCTTGTGCGTAATCATAAGCAATCTTTTCACTTAAATTCAACTTGTCCCAAATATTGTAGGTCAACTTGATTGTATTGAATGCCTTCATCAGGGTATAAACGTCAGAGCTGTGTTCTCTTTCATACAAAGGATTGACTCCAAATACGCCGCAACCATTGTTTAATGTGCCGTCTTCATTATAAGGGGTTGATGAGGGGCTTTGGAAGAATGCGTAATTGGCCACAGGTCCATCATAGGAGGTAGCTTCATTAGTTTTGTTTTGTCTTACTTTTGAGAATTGGCTTGTAACCTGAACTTCAAAGTCTCCAAACTTATGAGTGAGGTTTGCATTACCAGTGAAACGTTCCAGACCTTGTTTGTAAATGATACCTTCCTGATTGGTATAAGCAGCTGAGGTGTAGAACTTGGTACGGTCGTTACCGCCAGATACGCTCAACTGGTAGTTCTGATGAGAACCGTTACGGAAAAGCAGGTCTTTCCAATCCGTCCATCCGGTTGAGGGTTTTGAAGCAAAGTCCTCGATGTTCTGGTCTGCAAAAGTTGCGGCATCTGCATCGGACATGTTTCCGGTGTATAACCCGTAATTCTTGAGACCGGTCCATAAGAGTTCGCGGCGCGAGTCACCGTCGAGCATAGGACGATAATCTATTGCCATGTTTGAGAAACCCCAGTCGGAACGGAAACTTACATTTGTTTTGCCTTGTTTTCCGCTTTTCGTCGTAATGACCACAACACCGTTAGCAGCACGCGAGCCGTAAAGAGAGGCAGCAGCCGCATCTTTGATAACTGTGATAGACTCGATGTCATTGGTATTGAGTGAAGACAAAATATCAGTTCCTGCATCACTATAAGTGAACTCGGATAAGTCTCCACTTGTGACCGGTGTTCCGTCAATAACATAAAGCGGATTGTTTCCGGCATTGATGGAACCCATACCACGTACACGGATACTGCTTACAGAACCTGGATTACTTGAACTTGAGCCAAAAGTAACACCAGCGACATTACCAGAAAGTTTGTCGGCAACAGAAAGAACAGGTACATCTTCCAAGGTGGAAGTGTTTACAGTAGAAGCAGCTCCAGTAAATGATGCTTTTTTAAATGTACCGTAACCGGTAACCACAACCTCTTCAAGCAGCTCAGAATCGGATTTCAAAATTACCTTTACATGAGGTTTAATCGTTACTTCTTGGGTTTGCATACCAACAAACGAAATCACCAGAGTTTTCGCGGAACTACAATAAGTGTATATTGCTAAAAAACAATTGTTTACGTTTGCTATAGAACAGAGTTTATTCTATTGTATATTATCTATAAAGGTATATGGCAAAGGGAGGTAAGTGGCTCGAAGTACCCATTTCATACCGTTTTGAATAATTAAAAGCTGATAATGAGCGCGTTATTGTAACATTTCATTCTACTCTTTTAATTGGTGATGTACTAATTAACCCAATAAATGTTTTTTATTCAAGAATAACGATAGATTATATAGAGGAATTTATCTTGAAAGATAAATTTTATCCATAAAAGTTCCAAAATATTTTTTTGTTGAGAAATATTTGCTTTACATATGTTATTTATAATTGATGAATATATAATATATACGGCAAGATTCAATTATAATTGAAATATTTTATATCTTTGTATATAAACTAAATCATGTTTGAATATGAAAAATTATATCTCCCGCCCTTTATACATAAGGAGAATTGAACCGTTTATTGATAAAAGTATAATAAAAGTAATAACCGGCCAACGTAGGATAGGTAAAAGCTACATTCTTTTGCAGATATCAGATATCATAAAGAAAAACATACCGGAAGCCAATATCATTTTTGTAGATAAAGAGCAACTTGCCTTCACGGAAATTAGGAACTACATGGATCTTTATCAATATGTTTTAAAGAAGGTTACTGGGCATAATCATAACTATCTTTTTGTAGATGAAATCCAAGAGATTGAAGAATTCCAATTGTGTCTGCGGAGTTTATTGAACGAAAATAAATGCGATATCTATTGCACCGGAAGTAATGCTAAAATGCTGTCCAGTGAACTTGCTACTCAATTGGCAGGAAGATATATAGAATTTCCCATTCATTCACTTAGCTACGGGGAATTCTTAACTTTCAATCAATGTCAAGATTCCACCGAAAGTTTAAAACTCTATCTTACATTCGGAGGTATGCCATACATTCATAATCTAACAATGGACAAGAATGTCATATTCGAGTATTTGAGAAATGTTTACTCTACTATCCTACTAAAAGATGTGGTTGCCCGTGAATCAATCCGGAATGTATCTTTTTTGGAGAATCTCGTAGCTTATCTGATAGATAATACCGGTTCTCTTTTTTCTGCCCAGAATATTAGTAAATATTTAAAGTCGCAACACGTCAACATTCCTACGCAGACAATTCTGAACTATCTAAAGGCACTGTGCAATAGTTTCTTTATTTACAAAATTCAACGAGCTGAAATCCAAGGGATGAAAATCTTTGAGATTGGTGAGAAATATTATTTTGAAGATTTAGGATTACATAATTCCATACAGCATTTCGATTTTCGAAAAGACATCAACAAGTTAATGGAAAATGTAGTATGCATTGATTTGTTAAGATATGGATATGAAGTATATGTCGGAAAGAGTGGTAATAAAGAAATTGATTTCATTGCTT
This sequence comes from Bacteroides sp. 4_1_36, assembly GCF_003466325.1. Taxonomy (NCBI): domain Bacteria; kingdom Pseudomonadati; phylum Bacteroidota; class Bacteroidia; order Bacteroidales; family Bacteroidaceae; genus Bacteroides; species Bacteroides sp. 4_1_36. The sequence goes on along the minus strand of NZ_QSOX01000005.1, from coordinate 132,588 downwards.
CCAAAGACGACCATAAAATCTATATTCAAGTAGCGTATATGCTTCCCGACGATGCAACTGTTAGGCGAGAATTTGGCAATCTTTTGGAAATAGCAGACAATTACCCTAAATATGTGGTAACAATGGATGAAATGCAAAGCGGGGGAAATTACAAAGGAATTAAACAGATTTCACTGCGAAACTTTTTGTTGGCAGAGGATAAAGAAAAACTGTAAATTAACGATTCAATCTCTACGAATCAATATTTAAAGTAAAAAGCCGGCCCTTTGTGTGAACCGGCTTTTCTTATGTAATTTTTTTAATTTTCAAATTACTCTGTCTCCAAAGAGTTAAGGTATGCTTCCGCACTCAAGTAGAGATAAGACGGGTTGGTACAAGGATATGCACCACCGTCTTGATAGTCAGCCATACTTACGTACAACGAATTGGCTGGGAAGGTAATACTACCGGCCTTTTCATTATAAACTCCCAAAGGATAAGAATTTATATTAGTAGATAGGTTGCCATATACAGAACCACCGCTGAACATACCATATCCCCAATCCATACCATATTGAACCGGTTTCAAAGAAGCACCTTCTTTAGTCACATCAATTACGAAAGTATATTCACCTGGAACTATATCAGCCTCTTCATTAAAGGGATAACCGTTGAAACCGCCAACCTCATCTTGTGCAGTCGCAACTTTGGCAAACGGGCTGTCAAAGCGGAAACGTGTACTGGTAGCAGTTGTAGTCTTTTCAATTTCCACAGCCATCGGAACAGACGGATCTACTTTAAAGAAATTGGAAACCGTACCATCCAAATAGTATCCGGTACCGATAGATTCCCACTTTAAAATAGCAAAATTCACTGATATCTCATGGTATCCAGAGGAATAGTTACTGACATCATTGCCACTCAAAGCCAGCTGTAGATTATAAGTGATACCCTCAGCAGCTGACGGTGCTTCAACAGTCAACTTGGCTGTTTTCTCTCCAGCAGCGAATGATACAGTAGAAGGGCATACAAATATATTCTTTTCATTATTTATCACAGTAACATCAACCGTACCGGCAGCATCTGTCAAGGCGCGTGTCAAGGTTAAATCAAAAGAGGTTATTCCCGGCTCAACTTCCACTGTTTGGGTGTAATTGCCCGCAAAGCAGATACCTTGGTTACCGTCTTCCAGTTCACCCAGAGTATAACTTTCTGCATCAGGATCGCAAGACGTAGCTATCAGTGCGATGACAAACAGACTAAGGATCTTATTTATATATTTCATATTCCATATTTTTAATAGTTAACATATACTTTATTCTACATCCGGTATTGGTGTAGGTGCCGAAACCAACGGATTGTTCTCCAATAATGGATTATATTGTACTTCCTTATTAGGAATACTGTAAATCTGGACCGGATCACCTGCTGTAATATTAAATACGGCAGTAGCCGGGAAGCCGCAGCCTAAACGGTTGACTCCCTTGTTCAGACGCATAATGTCAAAATATGCCATACCTTCTCCCCAGAATTCAAGGCGACGTTGTTGCCAAACAGCTTCTTGCACAGCTTCCGGTGTAGTAGCTGTACACTGATAAGACGGGTCACGATATGCAGTAACAAACGAGTTAAGGGTGGATACACCGCCACTGACATTACCGCTCATAGCTTGTGCCTCAGCCTTGATAAGATACATCTCCTCAACACGCATCAATATTATATCCGTAGCATTGTTGTCAGTTCCCCATTGGTCATTCAGCACCCCATACTTCACTTGTGTATAGGCAGGTGCCTTTTTCCCGGTAATATATGTTTGGGCTGCAGCAGGCAAATTGGCAGATACACCTTCACCATTCAGGAACCATCCCTTGCGGACATCACTGGCAGGAATCTCATTATAGAGTTTCGGACTGATTCTACGCCATCCGCCTACAGAAGCATAACCATAATTCAAAGACCCCATGTGTGAAGGGAAGTTACAAATACCGGTTGTACTTACACGGTCCTGTTCTGTAATCAGGATACCCCACATCCATGAATTGTCTTCGATATTAATGAATGAAGGCTTGCTTACATCAGCACGGGAGTATGGAGTGGCAGTAGTCTTGGCCAGTGCGGCTTCCGCATCCTTTAAAGCTTCTGCATAGTTGTGCATTGCCAAGTAGACACGCGCACGGATACCGTAAGCGACATCCAAGCTGACATAGCGCTTGTCAGCACGTTCTTTTGTAGTGGCTGTCAGCAACTCAATAGCTTTATTCAGGTCTGCCAAGATAAAATCATAAGTTTCCTGCACCGTAGAACGGGCGCAGCCATTGGCTGCAACTTCTGTTGCATTCTGCTCTGTAATCAAAGGCATACCCATAGCGCTCTCATGTCCTTTGTAATTGAACTGATACAACTGTATCAACGTAAAATAGTCAAAAGCACGGACAGCTAATGCCTGCGCCAGATAATATTGTAACGTAGGATCTTCAGTTTCGTTATCTACAGTACCGATTACGTTATTGGCTGTAAAAATCTGATTGTACAATGTACCCCAGAATTCAATGGTAGCTGTACTTGTATTCAAGCAGTCACTGTAATCGGCTGAATTGGAATACCAGTTATATCTGCCACCATGTCCGTACCTCTTGATTCCGTGGCCAGCATAATGGTCGGATAACCTATATCACTATGCACATTGTCATCTTCTGTGTAGATTTTGGCATATTGGGTGAAATTTGCAGCCACAGCTGCTACGCTGGCTTCCAATCTGGAAGGATCAGATTCAACAACTTCTTCCTTTTGGTCAGATGTAATAGTCGAACTCAGCGGTTCTGTATCCAGATCTGTACATCCAGCTACCATCAAACCGAGCATAACATACGGTGTTATCTTATATAATTTCTTCATATTTTTTCTGTATTTTATTATTGAACTATTATCAGAATGTTACTTTCAAACCGCCGGAAATAGTACGTATAGGCGTATATCTATCTGTAGAAGCTGTTGTGTAGCTCATACGTGGATCAAGCCCTTTACGGGCAGAGAAAAGAGCCACATTGTCAGCCGCACCGTAAATACGCAAGCTTCCAATACCCAGACTTCTCAACCATCTCTTAGGTAAAGTATAGCCCAGGGTGATGTTATTGATAGAGAAATAATCAGAACTTGTCAACCAACGGTCTGATGAAGAGTTGGTGTATTTATCAATGGCATCTACACGCGGAATATTGGTATTTCTATTCTCTGGTGTCCATGCATTCAAGATATCCTTGTGCCAGTTATATCCCATGTAGTGGGAGTCACCGCCATGCATGAAAGCTTGATAGCCACTATCATAAATCGTACCACCCAACTGATAAGCACACTGGATGGAGAAATCAAAGCCACGGAACTCCAATGTTGTACCGACACCGCCATAGATAGTAGGCAACAGGTCACCGGAAGCTTGTCTATTGGAATTGTAGGCAGCAGACCAATCTTTATCCTTATACTCTACACCGTTTTCGTCCTTTGCCCAATACAGAGCTTCGCCGGAATCAGGATCTACCCCTGCATATTTTGTCAAATACATCTGGTACAAAGATTCACCTTCACGATAAATATAGGAACCATCAATCATCTCTCCTTTCAAATCCGGATGCAGCTCAAGAATCTTATTTTTCATCAATGTTCCATTCCAATTGATCACCCACTTTAAATCATTAGTTTCAATAGGAGTATAGTTCAATTCAATTTCCACACCGGAGTTGCGTACCGAACCGATATTCATAGGAAGTTGGGTATAACCGTTAGACATCGCTACCGGTTTATAATACAACATATCCTTAGTCTGGCGGTTGAAGTATTCGATTGTACCGTCAATACGTCCTCCCAAAAGAGCGAAATCCACACCTACATTGAATGAATTGGATGTTTCCCAAGTGATATCTTTGCTCCCCTTGTAGTAGAGCACACCATCAGAGAATACACCGTCAGACCCGCTAACCGTGAACTGATCCAGATACGGATAGTAGTTTGTATATCCCTTATAATAGAGGTTGTCATTACCCTGCTGACCGAAAGAAGCCTTCAGCTTCAGCATGTTGATCCAATCGTATTGACTGATAAAGTTTTCTTTTGCCATATCCCATGCTGCACTCACACTCCAGAAGTTACCCCAACGGTTATCCGGATGGAAGCGTGAAGAAGCATCACGACGATAAGAAACACTACCATAATATTTTTCATTGAAATCGTAGCTGGCACGTGTAATGATACCGATTGTGGCATATTCATTGTAACTGCCAGAACCATTCTTGCGGTCGATAACATTAGATGCAGTCCAGTTCTTGTCACTATACATGTTATATCCTAAAATATAGTGACTTTCCGTGTTGAAGTCCATACTTTCATAGCCGGCAAGAATATCCAAGTTATGGTTGCCGAATGTCTTTTTGTAATTCAACAGATATTGTTGGTCAAGCGAATAAACGCGTGAGGAGTATTGCATAACAGAACCGCCATAGGAAGCCGACTGACCATAATACTTGTTACCCACACTATGCTGGCGTGTGTTGTCAATATGCAAGCCCAAAGAAGCTGTCAATGACAAACCGTCAATGATATCAATCTTTGCATACCATTTCCCATTCAGAATATCCATCAGATATTTTTCAGTATCATAAAGGAAACCGCTCATAGGATTGGACATGCTCATAAAATTACGGGTGAAGTTTGTACTTGAACCATCACCATAGTCATATACATGATAGCCAGTATTGGCATTATATTGGAAACTGCCGTCTGCATTCCGTACATACATCGGATAGATTGGTGCGATAAAGTTACCAACAAAGAACGCATTACCGGAAGAAGTAGCAGCATCGGTATCCTGATCGCCCGGTGAACGGCTTGTTACATTTGAATAGCTAAGATTAACTCCGAGCTTCAACCACTTTTTAGCCTGATAATCCACGTTCATACGAGTGGAGATACGTTCGAAACCTGAATTTTCAATAATACCTTCATCATTCAAATAACTGGCAGACAGATAGTAGCTTAATTTGTCCGAACCACCAGAAACACTAAGATTATACTCTTGGCGCAAATTACTTTGGAACATCTCATCAGACCAGTTGTCCGGTGTATAATAATAGTCACCGTCACTATATCCCAGAGTTGCATAAGGGTTCAACTTGCCGTTCCGGCCAATAAGATATTGTCCATCAGGTATGGTATAAACTTGGTAGCCCAGCTTTGGAAACAAGTCTGCATTGGCCAATTGATAAGCCCGTTCTGCTGTATATCCGCTATTATATAGGTATCCGTTATACAAAGCAGAATATGCAGTCTCCATATAGGTATTTGCATTCTGCAATACATCATAGTTTTTCACTAAGCGGGAGTTGACTCCCCAACGGGCGTCTAAAGAAATCTGCGTATCACCGCTCTTACCTTTCTTTGTAGTAACCAAAATAACACCGTTTGCACCACGTGCACCATACAAGGCAGCAGCTGCGGCATCTTTCAATACGGTCATTGATTCAATATCTTGTGAATTGACAGCGGAGATATCTCCTTCATAAGGAATACCATCCACTACATACAGAGGATTGTTGCTGGCATACATAGAACCGATACCGCGAATACGAACTGTCGCACTCGTACCCGGCTGGCCATTTGTACTTTGTGTCTGCACACCAGATACAGTACCGGAAAGTGCATTCGATAAGTTGGAGACCTGACGTTTCTCCAATGTCTCAGACTTGATCACAGAGGCTGAACCTGTAAAAGCAGACTTCTTTGCTGTACCGTAAGCTACCACCATTACCTCATCAAGCATCTCAGAATCGGAACGCATGAATACTTTTATATTCGGCTTAATATCAACCTCTTGAGTCTGCATACCAATGTATGAAATCACCAGAGTTTTCGCGGAACTACAATATGTCTATATTGTTGATAATAAGCAATACAAAATAAACATATACTTACTTCTTGAGTTTTCATACCGATGTACGAAATCACCAGAGTTTTCGCGGAACTACAATGTGTATAATATATTGATAATAAAGAATATACAATAAGTCAAAGAATTGGCTAAAACAAGGAATACTCTTTTCAAAGCTGTCCTATATGGGTCTACAATAAACAAAACCTTACTTATGTGATACCATTAATAAATGTAATATTTTGATTAATAGCTGTTTGAGTATCAATTAATGTACTACGGTTGTAAAATTAGTATTCCTCTTTTTAAAAGAATGGGTAATTATGTCAATATCTATTATTTGTTTATTTTTCGTTGAATATTTACTTGTATTACTTATTTCATCCATAAGAATATTGCATTTCATGTAAATACTATTTCAAATTACAGAATAACCATTCCCATTTCAGATAGAGATAAATATTAGTTTATTCCTATTTCAAATATAGGAAATCTGTGTTTGCTGTATAAAAAACTAATGAACTTATGAGATCATTTCTAAAGGAGCTTAATAAATTACTTTATAGTTTCTTGTGTAAAAGTTCAAGGAGAAATTCATTTTATACAAATTATCGTCTCTAATTGGTATTATCGTAATGTGCATTACGATAATAGTGGACTTGATGTAAAATGATAAGGTGTATTATGAAATTCTATAGTCGAAAAAAGAATTGGCAGTTTTAAAGAATATAGCAGAACAGTCTCAAGAAGAATCGTAAATGACGGTTTTAGGCGTATCGATAAGACCTCACTTTTATTGAAGCCAACGGATGGAAGACCGGCATTGTATTTTTTCATTTTACGAATTGGTAAAAATTGAACACAATAATGAACGGATAGATTGGGGAATATTGAAGAAAAAAGGAGAATATTTTCTCACAATCAACAAAGAATGGGAAAACTGCTCTGTTTCTTATAAAGGGCTTTTTTTGGAAGATATGTAATCTTGAAATAACACTTCCCCTGAAGTCTTTTGTAGGATTAAGAGAAGAAAAGCCACCCATTTCACAATGAGTGGCTTCTCAAAAACACTTTATTATGAAATTCCGGTATGTTCAACCGGATGAATCATCATAGTTGTCGCATTATTATTGTTGGGGTAATGCAGCTTGATTAGTCTGCACAGATAGCGCTTCTGTGTTATTTTTCCGTATAACATGTCCTTTGAGGTATTAATTCTGGTCGCTCGGAGAAAGCTGAGAATTATTCTCTATTTCAGAGAGAGGTAATTGGTAAAGGAACGGCCTGTCTTCTTGGTTATAACGGAACTTACCGGCAGAGAAGTGATTATTATTTTCTGCGCCCCAAGTTTCATCTGTACGATCTACAGGAATATTCAAACGACGATTATCAATATATTCCAAACCTTCACCCCAGAACTCTACACGTTTCTGATAAATGATTTCCTCTATCAGGTCAGCCTTATTCGTGAAAGTGTAATTATAATCGGGCTGGCGAGTCTTCATAAAGCTATTCAGTTCAGTCACTGCTTCTGCAGAACCCTTGTGAGCCAAAGCTTCCATTTTTATCATGTAAGCTTCTTCTGAACGCAGGTAAATATAATCTCCCAGTTCCCATCCGCTGAACACACCGGCCTTGATGTTATCACGACCTGTACCGATAAATTTTACAGCTTGGTATTCCACGGCAACTGGAGACTGAGTGTCACGAATCAATGTTATACGATTACCGGAAGCATCTGTTACACCTGTAGAACGGTCGCAGCAGAACCATTGCAGACGGATATCAGTATCCGCGATACGGTCTACTAATGGCTTAAAGGCAGCGCGCCATACACCGATGCCGGCATACCCATCACCATAAGTATCCATCTGCGAGAAGAAAGACATATAAGTCGTACTATTGTCTGCTGTAATATCACATCCGAATACTACATCCGGTAAGCTGATATTACTGAATCCCTGGAGTATCTGGTCTTCACTCTGCAATATGGGGAAATTATCAATCACCACTTGCGCATACTTTATCGCCTCATCCCATTCATGGATAACCATATTTGCACGAGCCAAATGCATAGCTACCACGCAGCCATCCATATCAGTGGGTGAGGAAGTACGCGTCATATCCAAATTCTTGAACAAATCGAAAGCAGTAGTAAGGTCACTCTTGATTTGTTCATAGATTTGGGCTACAGTAGCACGTGGCTGGTCACCTTCCGTATCCTCTGTAATAAGCGGTACACACGGAGACTGGGAGAAGTCATATTTCTCTCCACGGCCCCATTTCGTTCCATCCGCACCGGTATAGTAGGAATGCTGATATAAGTAAGTCAGTTGTAAGTAGGCATAGCCACGGAAACCAAGGGCAATGGCACGATATTTCAAATTGGCGGGATCTTCACTGCTGGGGTCAATCAGCTTGAGGATATTGTTGGCATTGGCTATGACGCGATAGTACTCTTTCCAACGGTTGTTGGTCGGAGTATAGTTCTGTTGCCAGTAATCCAGCAAATAATGATACATACTCATGGCGAAACGTCCGGTCATAATCATATCGTTGCCCATCAGCGATGTTAAGTAATCAAAACTCTTTTGACCGAAATAGTTGTGACTCATATTGACGTCAACATACTGTTGCATATCAGTATACATACCTGCCACAGCAGCTGAAAAAGCCTTATCAGGATCTTCCTGAGCCACATTGCCCAGTTGGTCTTCAGTCAAATAAGCGGTAACATCAGCATCTTCAATGCAAGATGTAAGCAGGCCCCCAGCAAGAAGCACCTGCATCATATATTTCATTATCTTCATATACAATTTTATTTTTTAGTTTAGAATGTAAGGTTGATACCTCCGGAAATCACACGCATCGGAGAATAGCCTCCATATTCATCATCAGAACCAGCCATTGCCACACGAGGGTCAAATCCCTGACGTTTGGACCACAAGCCGAGATTATCTGCCGTAGCATAGATACGCAGTTTCTCAACACCCAATTTCTGCGTCAGGTTCTTCGGCAATGTGTAGCCCAAAGTGATGTTACGGATACTGAAGTAGCTGGCCTTTATCAGATTGAGGTCTGATTGCTGAGTGAAAGAGTTGGAAGCATTGTCAGCATTCCAAATAGGAAGTGAACCTTGACCGGTCTCAGGGTTGAATGTTTTCCACATATCCTTATTATGACCTACGTAGAATGAAGAGCTCATGCCGGACAGATAAGAATAGTCATAAGCATAGCCACCAATTTGGAAAGCCGTTGCTATAGAAAGGTCGATTCCCTTGTAAGAGAAAGTAGTGCTCAAACCACCGTTGAAATCGGGCAGTGCAGATTTTCCAATGAAGTAGCGGGTTGCGTCTGCATAAGTGGTGGTGGTAGTACGGCCTGTCACTTCCCCTTTCTCGTTTGTCTCATCCATGTACCACATGGCATTTCCTTTTTCGTCCATGCCGGCATACATATAAGTATAGTATTCAAAGCGGCTCTTACCTTCGCGCAGGTTGAACGGACCGGAAGTGATACCATTTTCACGGTTTTCTTCGGGCAGTGTCACGATGCGGTTCTTGTAGTGAGATCCCACGAGCGATACCGTCCACTTTAGGTCGGGCTGATTGAAAATATCCACATTCACTTCAAACTCTATACCAGTGTTTTTCATCGCACCCAGGTTTTCCCAATTATACGGACGTCCGGCTGTAGAGTAAGCTACAGGGCGCTTGAAGAGCATATCGTCTGTACGACGATAAAAATATTCGAATGAACCGTATACTCTGTCGAATAGACGGAAATCTACTCCCACGTCAAAAGTCTTCTGCTTTTCCCAAGTCAAGTCCGGATTACCGTAGAATTCCGGTGAATAACCCAACTCTGAACCATTCCAAGTAACTGTGTATTGGTCTTGATAAGGCGTGTACACATAGGCATAGTCATACTCCGAAAGGATGCTTTCATTACCTTGGGTACCATAAGACGCACGCAGTTTCAAGTCGTTCAACCAAGAGTTTGTACCCTCCATGAATGCTTCGTTGGAAATACGCCAAGCGGCACCTACCGACCAGAAATTACCCCAGCGGTCCAAGAAGCGGGAAGTACCGTCGCGACGGAAGGCTGCAGAAAGATAATATTTGTTGCTATAGTCGTAGTCTGCCATACCGAAATACCCCTCGATGTTATGGTTTGCCGTGTAGCTGTTAATGTATTGCATTTGTCCACCGTTGTCCAGTTCCGGATTGTTCGGATTAAAGAAATTGGTCTTCTGTCCTGCTAAATACTGATATTCATACTTATAGTACTCGTGACCTATCTTGGCCGACAAGTGGTGGTTATCGCCAAAAACATTGCTGTAGGCCAGAATCTGGTTGAAGTTGGTAGTCGTAGTGTTGTAGCTTCCTTTTGTACCACGACCACCGAAAGACTGTCCGTCACCGATGAGCGGAGTGTAGAATACTGTCTGGCTACTGTTCGTGAAATCATAACTGTAGTTTGCTGTAAACTTGAAATTCTTCAAGAACGAGATTTCCAGATACGAGCGTGAAGTCAGATTATTGTACACAGTTTCACGAATATCCTCTTTCATATTGGCTATCACATTCTGGTTAGTAGCCGTAGGACGTTTAGATGTACCGTCTGTCTCACCGTTTCCGGCATCATACATAGGACTTCCGTCCTCATAATATTTCATATTACCTTCTGCATCATAGGCATGAACCGGGAAGATGGGAGCCCAAGAACGTGCCACCTCAAAAGGATTGGAGGCAGCTCCGGCATTCTCTTGTACACCATTCTGAGTTGCTTTGGAATAGCCTACATTGGTACCTACCTTCAACCAGGATTTCAACTGAGAGTTAACGTTGGCACGAGCCGTAAAGCGCTCATAAGAAGAACCTAGCACATAAGAGTCATTGTCCAGAAAGCCCATAGATACATAGTAATCTGTGCGGTCATTACCACCCGATGCAGATACATTATACTCTTGACGGAAGGCATTGTCGAACAAGGCATCGGCAAACGAATCATTATAACGCAGACGTGCATTGGGGTTAAGTTTTCCATCTGGTGTTACCAGATACTCTCCTTGCGGGATGATATAAGCATTGTAATTACCCAGTTCGCCCAGCAAATCCTGACTGGCTGCTAAATTAGAGTCTTCAATGGATTTTCCAGCCGCCCAATAGGTGTTACGAAGACCATACCAAGACAAACGGTAGAACTCTCCCGGATCAGTAGCCATATCATAGTCCTTGTACGCACGCTGTGCCACACCCCAGGAGCCGTTAAAGTTGATGGCCACCTTGTCTTTGCGTCCGGTCTTGGTAGTAATCATGACCACACCACCTGCTGCACGGGAACCATACAAAGAGTTGGATACAGCATCTTTCGACACGTTCACTGAAGCAATGTCTGTAGGGTTGATGTCCGACAACTTGCCGTTGAAGGGCACACCATCTACTACAATCAGTGCATTGTTGCTGGCCGAAATAGAACCGATACCGCGTAATACGATATTGGCATCTTGTCCCGGCTGGCCGGAAGAACTTACAACTTGCAAACCAGCCACAGCTCCTTCTAATGCATTGGACACGGATGTAGCTTGTGAATTACTGATAATCTCATTCTTTACACTGCTGATAGAACCCACCAAATCTTGTTTACGTTTAGTGCCATAAGCCACTACTGTTACTTCATCAAGTATCTCTGTATCAGGCATCATAACCACTTTTACGCTCGGTTTGATTACCACTTCTTGAGTCTTCATACCGATGTACGAAATCACCAGAGTTTTCGCGGAACTACAACACTCTTATTTTATTAATAATCAAGCGATTATACCATGTAATAGAAATCACTATAGCGAAATTTCCTTTCTCACAAGGTGTATGTATAGGGGTACAATGTATAAAACCTTACTGCTGTGATACTATTTGTTGGATTAATGACTTGGTTATCATATGTATATCATAAAGTTAATACGTTGCTTAAAGATTTTAAATGATTCTTCCTCTTATATGAAGAATATCTTTTGTCAACATCTATCATCCTAGCTGCTTTCAATGAAGCATTTACTCTACATTGTCATTTTATTAGCGAAAGTACTAAAGTCTATGTAAAAGAATATTTCAATAGCTTCAAAAAACAGTAAACTCAAAACTTTGTGATTAGCTAAACAATCAAGACAACTGTTGTTTCTTCATAACAGTTTTCATCATTTTTGCTTCCACACTTCCACCCGCTCCTTGTATCCCTCTATTCATCGGCATTACAGACGCTGTGGAAGCAATACAAAAGTGTGGAAGCAAAATTTGCTTCCACACCTCCAATCAGTCTTAAATATTGATAACACACCAATGTCAATCTTCTATTTACACTATACTATACTTAATTGATTCTCAGCAATTTCTCACTGCAAAACTTTGCAAACCTATTGCAGCGATACTGCAAAGCTGTTGCAGTGATACTGCAAACTAATATGCAGTGCGGCTGCAAGCAATATGCAGTGATACTGCAAACAATATGCAGTGGTACTGCAAAACGTATGCAGTGAGTTTGCAGCGAGCAAACTGAAACTGAATAGTGAATGAACAGACTTTAAAGGAGAAGTATATGACTAACGATATGAAAGTGTAGTATTGGCTATGCTAAGTTCGTGTTTTTTTAGGCAAAGGCATGAGTGCATGGTTCTTTTCTAAATCATGCACTATAGTCATATCCATTACATTTGTATACACTTGTGTGGTTTTAACACTTTTATGCCCCAATAATTTTTGCACCGTTGTGATGTTTACTCCATTATAAATCAATAGTGTTGCATTAGTATGGCGAGCAGTGTGAAATGAAATTTTTTTTGATAAACCAGCTAGGCGGGAAATCACAATTAAATCCTTGTTCACATTAGAGTTATCCCTTAAATGAAAGAAGCTTTGTAAGTCATCCCGATATTTGTCCAGAATAACAAGCCCTTTTCCTTCGAATAAGAGATAAAGAGGTAATCTGACTTCTGTACTCGTCTTTATGGATTTATAAATTAGCCAGGTTTCTTGACGAATCTCCACGATGTTATCGGGTGATAAACTGATAAAATCAGAATATCTCATTCCTGCATAGCAACAAAACAAGAATGCATCTAAAGTCTTTTGCAATTTAGTATATCTGCCAGCCAAGCTTAATTTCTCCAACTTCTCCAACTCTTCAGGAGATAAGTGCGTATGCTTGTTTTCTATAGTTTTAATCTTGTACTTTCGAAAAGCGTATTTTTGTATCTCCATATAATCCTTGTTGATGGCGACATTTATATGTCGCTTCAGATGCTTCATATGTTTGGCTATCGTATTTGTGTGATAACCTCTTGATTGCAAGAAATATTCAAAGGAGGATATGAATTCGAATGTTAAATCAGAAAAGGTTACATCCTTTTTGAACTGTTGTAATAATGAAAGAGTGGAGAGATGATTTCGTTTTGTGCTTTCTTTTAGAGTAGAGTTTGCTATCTCTTGCCTAAAAAAAGGAATAAAAGCGGTTTTGTTTTCGCTTGTGCTCAAAACATCCTTTAGTAACTCTAATGAAATACGCCTTCCTTGCTGCCACAATTCCAACTCTTTTTTTTCTATCATAGCCATGAACTCATATATCAATCTATTCAGCGCATCTGCATTAGGATGATTCTTCACAATAAGCTTTTTATTGTCCCACTGTTCTGGCTTTAAATAAACTTTGGTTGAAAAATACTTTTTCTTTCTGTCCAAATAGGCTTCTACTTGTACCAATGCCATTCCTTTTTTATTCAGGCTTCTTTTTCTGTTGTACACTAGATTGTAAATAATCTTACTCATTTTACTTGATTTTAATTAATACCAATAACAAATAAGACGATATTCTGTGCTCGATGGGATTAGAATAAGAATTAATATCTCTAAAAAGTGTCTTTTTGTGTTTAGCTATTAATCGGTATTTAGCCTCCGGGAACTCTCAATTTGTTTCAAAATCAGGTCCGTTCTCTGTTTTAGCGGCTTATTTATTAACCATTTTGTTTTAAAATATGTGTATTTCTTGGAAAAATCATCCTAAAAGAGAGAATCATAGTGATAGTAAACATAAGCCAGTTTAGGTTTTTTAAGTGTGAAAAATCTGTTATTAAGCATAAAGTGACATGTTTAATTAACAAATTGATAGATTTACAAGGTTTTTTCAATAAAATAGTTGTTCGTTTCAGTTTTATTAATATATTTGCACTTTGTTAGAGTAAAGAAACAATTAATGTAAAGTTAAACTTTAAGAGAGAATTTATGAAAAGAAAATTAATGCTGTTATTGGCCTGTCTTTTTGTCGGAATAGGCCTAGTAACTGCCCAAACCCAGAAGGTTACAGGTGTTGTAATTTCTGAAGAAGACGGGCAGCCAGTTATTGGAGCCTCTGTATTGGTAAAAGGTACACAAATTGGTGCTATTACCGGTGTAGATGGTGATTTTACATTACCAAACGTACCAAGTTCCGCGAAAACTCTGGTGATTTCGTACATCGGTATGAAAACTCAAGAAGTAAGTATTAGGGCAAATATGAAAGTATCAATGAAGCCCGATACTGAAGTTCTAGACGAAGTGGTGGTTACTGGCTATGGGGTACAACGAAAGGCATCGTTTACCGGAGCAGCAGCAGTTGTAGGCAAGGATGTCCTTGCTAAAAAAACTGATGCTAATTTCGTAAAAGCATTGGAAGGTGCAGTACCTGGTATCCAGATGAACAATTCAACTAGTATGCCAGGTATATGGGGATCTATCTATGTACGTGGTCGGGGTTCACTCAATTCAGGGACTCAGCCACTCTATGTTATTGACGGTATGCCGGTTGATTCTGATACCGATGATAATTCACTTACTTACTCTACAAATAATACAATAGATCCGATGTCTTCGCTTAATCCTGCTGATATCGAAAGTATTACGGTATTGAAGGATGCAGCGGCTACTGCTATCTATGGTTCACGCGCCGCTAATGGAGTAATTGTTGTTACCACTAAAAAAGGTGCGGAAGGCAAATTCAACATTAACCTCGATATTAAACAAGGATTTGTTACTACTGCCAATAACAATATGGATTTTGCTAATGCACAGCAAACTATGAAACTTTTCACTGATGGCTACACTGCAGCACAAGGAGGAGATTGGCAGGAAAATTACAATTACTTGGCAGATGATTACTTTGGCTGGGATCGTAAATCTTCCTACGACTGGATGGATGCTATCTCTCGTAAAGGTTATTATCAAGATTACAATTTGAATATGCAAGGACGTACCGGTTCCACTGGTTATTATGTCGGTTTAGGCTATTTGAACACAGAAGGCCTAATCATTGGATCTGATTTAGAACGTTTTTCTGGACGCCTCAATTTGGATACAAAATTTAAATGGGCTACTTTGGGGGTGAATTCATCATATAGCTATACTACACAAAACGGTTTTTCCTTATCCACAGCCGGTTCTATGAGTAGCCCTCTTACAGCAGCTGTTTCCAGCCAAACTCCTATGGACCCTTTTTACGACTCAGAAGGCAATTATGCTAATATCAATAATTATAATCCATTAGCATTAATGGATGAGAAGACCGGTGAGTTAAATCAAAGTAATACTCAAATGGTGAATTTGAATCCTTATTTCCAAATAGATTTTGGTAAGGGAATCTATGCAAAAACAACATTAGGAGTAAATATCAATGAACTGCGTCAATATCAATATTGGAGTGCACTTTATAACCCGCAAGCTCAAGATTATAATGGCTTAGGACAGCAATATAATTCAAAGAGTACGGTTGTTACTTGGAATAATATTATTGGTTGGAATTATAAATTTGCCGACAAACATGATATTAGCCTGATGTTGGGTCAAGAAATGCAAAAGAAGAGTTATTTCTATGAATATTATGCTAAATCTGATTTTCCGTTTGCTGCTTCTGGTATGCGTGACCTTACAACTGCTGGTACTGACCAGGGAAATGAGTATTACAAGCAAGAGGCGCGTTTAGCGTCTTATTTCGCGGATGTGCACTATTCCTATGCTGATAAATATTATCTTTCTGGTTCTTTCCGCCGTGACGGTTCATCTGTATTCGGTACAGACAATCGTTGGGGTAATTTTTGGTCAGTAGGTGGTAAATGGCGTATTTCGGGGGAAGAGTTCCTGAGTGAAAACGAAATCATAACAAATGCTACGCTTCGTGCGTCTTATGGTACAGTAGGTAATCAGGATATTAGCTGGTATGCTGCCCGTGGATTTTATTCATCAGGATACAATTACAATCAAATGCCCGGTATGAGACCGACAAGTATCCCTAATCCTGAATTGACATGGGAGGTTTCTAAGAAATTTGATATTGGTTTTGACCTTTCATTCCTGCAACGTATTCATTTGACCTTCGATTTCTATAACGAAGAAACTTCTGATGCCTTGTTTGAAATACCTTTGTCTATGACTACCGGTATCTCAAAAACTTATCAGAATATCGGTTCTATCCGTAATCGGGGTATTGAGTTCTCGATAAATACTTCCATCATTCAAAATAATGATTTAAATTGGAACTTCTTCGCCAATCTGACATGGAACAAGAACGAAGTAATAAAGCTATCTACTGATGACCCTCTAGAATATACATATCAAATCATTGAACAAGGACATCCTTACAGCCAGTTCTACATGAAAGAATATGTAGGTATAGATCATGAGACCGGTAAACCATTATGGTACCTTAATAAAGAAGGTGACGAAACTACATCTGATTACAATGCAGCTGCCAAACGATACGTAGGGGATGCCGACCCCAAGGTATTGGGAGGCTTTGGAACCAATCTTACATGGAAAGGAGTTGATTTCAACCTTAACTTCAATTACCGTTTAGGAGGAAAAGTCTATAATTCAGGAGCTGCTTTTACCGGCTTTGGTATGGCATTCCGTACACCGCTTGAGGATGTAGCCCTTAACTCATGGACGCCTGAGAATAAGAACGCTAAATATCCTCAATATATTTACCGTGATCCCAATAACGCTACAGCTACATCTTCCCGTTATCTTTATAGTGGCAACTACCTGCGTATCAGTAATGTTACATTGGGATATACACTACCTAAGACATGGACGCAAAAAGCATTTATCCAGAAGCTACGCGCCTATGTATCAGTAGATAATCTCTATACATTTACAGCAAGTGATTTTGTAGGATATAATCCAGAGACTTCTGCTAATGGTGTCATTGCATGGCAATATCCTGCTACGTGTACCTTCATCGGAGGTATTCAGCTCACCTTCTAAAAGATAGTATAACAGTAATTAAAAGCAATATATGAGTATGAAAAAGAATATATTAAAGACATTCATCATATTAGCCTTAGGAGCTGGTATTTCAGGATGCGGAAATAGTTTCCTAGAAACCAACTACTACAAAGGCATTGATGTGGAAACGGGATTGTCTACGGTTGACAATATCTCGACGGCACTTAATGGTACTTACTATGATTTGTTCTATTACTATTTTGCCGGAAATTATGCAATCAATATCGGTGATATTCCAACTGATATAAGTTATTGGAATGGTAAAACCGGACACTTTGATGGTATATACACTTATACTTATACAGATACAGACACCTACCTGAAAGCAATTTGGGAATATGGTTACAAGACTGCTGATAATGCAGCCCGTGTTATTGAGGCTTCTAAAGCTCTTTACGAAAATGTCGCAGCAGAAGAAAAGTCTGAACTAGATCGCTGTATGGCTGAAGCCTATGCTTTGCGTGGGTATGCACAATTAATGTTAGTCAATGTCTATGCTCATCAAGTAAAAGTGAATGGTACTGACCATTCATCTGCTCCCGGCATCGTATTGATAGACAAACCTATTGAAGCTCTTTCTCAGGTTAGCCGTTCGACAGTTGGACAAAGTTATGAAGCTATTGTATCGGATTTCAACTTGGCAATAATGCACTTTGATGCCGCTGGGGGTGATAGGCAATCCTTGGTATTTTTCAATAAAGCTGCTGTATATGGTTTGTTGGCACGTACACATTTGTATTTGGAAGATTGGGACAAGGCAATGCAATATGCACAAATTGCTCTTGACGAAAAAGGAATTGCCGAATTAACCTATGGTACCGCTAAATACAAGGCATTGTATAATAACGAGGCATCCAACACTGAAAGTATGTTTGCATTAGCCATTACCCAAACAGACAACTGGTCGGCTAATTCGTGCGGTACATTGTGGTCTAGTTACAACTATAGTCCGAGTCCTAAATTGCAAGCCCTTTATGGTAAAAACGATTGTCGTACAAGTATCTTCGAATGGGATGCTAAATCTTCTCCAACTGTGCCTATATTCAAAGCTGGTAAATTTTCACATTATGATTCTGGTAACCCTGCTTATGGAACCAATTATATTGTGAATGCTCCTGAAATGTTTCTAATAATCGCAGAAGCAAACTTAAAAGGTTCAAACGGCAGTTTAACCAAAGCACAAAATGCCCTGCTAACAGTAGCTAAGCGTAATGCAGATATTACATCTGTATCTGATTTGCCTGCTACATCTGATGGCTTAATGAAATTCCTTAAGGACGAACGTGCGCGAGAATTATTTCAAGAAGGTTTACGTTTGTATGACTTAAGACGTTGGGACGAAAATGCAGAGGTATATGCTGCTAAAGCCCCTACTGTATCATTCACTTATACTAACTACAAAATCTCCAATTTGGTATTCCCCATTCCAAGTGCAGAAATAAATGCAGGTTTTGGAGTTGAACAAAATGATTGGTCAAGTACTTTACCGAGGTAAATCGTTGGAACTTGTAAATAACGCAATTCGATTATAAAATCGGATTTTATAAATAAAGTGTTTTTGAAGAGGTTGTGTCTTTTGTGACACAACCTCTTTTTTTATTCTAGACTCTCGCAACAACAATCAACTTTTAAAAAACAATAACTATCAATTATCCATAATCTTATAAAAATATCGTATGTTTGCAATTAGATAAATGCATGAATATGGATTCTAAAAAACAACTCTACATCATTAGTGGTTGTAATGGTGCTGGTAAGACTACGGCATCTTATACTGTGTTGCCGGATGTTTTGGAATGCAAGGAGTTTGTCAATGCGGATGAAATAGCTCGTGGATTATCTCCTTTTAATCCCGAAAGTATGGCCATTGAAGCCGGACGGTTGATGTTGCAAAGAATCAATGAATTGCTGAAAAATCAACAAAACTTTTCTATAGAAACCACACTTGCCACAAGATCTTACACTCGCCTTGTCCATCGTGCACAAGAACAAGGATATAAAGTTAATTTAATATATTTCTGGCTGAGTTCGCCCGACTTGGCTATTCAGCGTGTAGCCCAACGTGTACGTAATGGTGGACACGACATTCCCAAAGAGGTTGTGCTCCGGCGTTATCAAGCAGGCATTGATAACTTTTTCAATATTTATATGCCTTGTGTGGACTATTGGCTATTGGCAGATAATAGCGAAACACCCCGTATAATTGTTGCTGAAGGTGGACGAGGAATGGAAATGCATATACATCACATTGAACGATTTAATAAAATACAAAGTTATGTCAGAGAATGAACGAAAAGAACTAAGCGAAAAGTTACATTTCGGTTTGGCATTAGCCGAACGTCGTATGCTTGAAGAAAAAGCATTGCGCAATGAATGCATTATACAAGGCTTGCCCAATGGAGAGATTAAAAGTGTACCGGCACGTATCATACTGCGTAGACTTTATGGAGAAGAGCTGAAACGATAGAAATATCCTCTCTTCAATAAACAGCAAACCTGAATTGTCTGCACGACACGAGAGCCAGTGCGGATTACAAAAGTACATTCTTTATTCCCCTGAATTATAATAAAAAATATATCCACTCAGTCTTCGTTATTCTATGTAGACTATATTCTCTTACAAGAAGACTTCCTCATTACGTTTTTGACATGCTCCAAACAGTAGTTTTTCATAGCTATAGAATTCTTTACTCCAATTACTTTGTATTTGGAATAATCTCCATTTATAAGATAGAGACAATTACATGGTGTTCTATGCATAAAATGGATAAATAGGTAGGATAGTATTTATGTAACCATTATAAATTCAATAGTATTTTACATAAGGGTTTACATTCTCATAGATGGAATAAACAACACGAGTAAATAATTGACAAAAAGCAACTAAATGATAGATATTGACAAAGCCCTTCTAGTTTTTGAGAAAAAAGATCCTAACGTTATGATTATAGCACATCAGTACAGAATTAAACACCTTCAAATCAGGATATTACCATTACAAATAGTATCATATAAGTAGATTGTCATTTACAGTGGATATGTATAGAGTATCTTCTCTAGAGGAATACTTTATTTCAGGAGCTCTTTTTGTTTATTTTGTATTGCTTATTATCAACAATATAGACATATTGTAGTTCCGCGAAAACTTTGGTGATTTCTTATATTGGTATGCAGACCCAAGAAGTGGCAATAAAACCCAGCTTAAAAGTGGTGATGAAGTCTGATACTGAGATGCTTGATGAGGTAATGGTGGTTGCTTTCGGTACAGCAAAGAAGTCTGCATTTACGGGTTCGGCTAAGGTGGTTGGTACCGAAAAGCTGGAGCAGTCGCAAGTGACGAATGTTACTGATGCCTTGGCAGGTGCTGTGCCGGGTGTGACACTGACTTCCAATGACGGTGCTCCGGGTTCAAAGTCATCCATCAAGATTCGTGGTTTTAGCTCAATCAATGCAAAGAATGACCCTCTGATTATTGTGGACGGCGCTCCTTATAGCGGTGATATTAATAATATCAATCCTAACGACGTTGAGTCAATGACAGTATTGAAGGATGCGGCTTCCAATGCTCTTTACGGTGCTCGTGGTGCTAATGGTGTAATTATCATCACTACCAAAAGGGCCAATATGTCGGGAGAGGCTAAGGTGACTTTTGATGCTAAGTGGGGTGCTAACACTCGAGCGTTGCAGAAATATGAAGTGATTGACAATCCTGGCATGTACTACGAGATGCATTATCGTGCCATGAACAATTATTATAAGTCAACGGGAATGAATGACCAAGCTGCATGGCTTGAGGCAAACAAGAATCTGTTTGGCTCCAACGGTGGATTGGGATATAATGTATATACAGTTCCCGATGGGCAATTCCTCATCGGTCAGAACGGTAAACTTAATCCCAACGCCACATTGGGTAGAGTTGTGAATTATAAAGGACGTGACTATCTGCTGACTCCGGATGATTGGGAAGATGTGGGAATGCGTACCGGTCTGCGTCAGGAATACAACTTCTCGGTGAGCGCAGCCAATGAAAAGTCCTCTTTCTATGTTTCTTTAGGTTATCTTGGAAATGAGGGTATCACTGAAGGCTCTGACCTGAAACGTTTGACAGGCCGTTTGAAAGCCGACTATCAGGCAAAGAAGTGGTTGAAGATTGGTGGTAATATGGGATATGCACGTTTTGATTCTAACTCGTTGAGTAACAATGGTACCAGTTCGTCTACCGGTAATATATGGGCGTTTGTTACCCAAATGGCTCCCATCTATCCCGCCTACGTGCGCAATGCTGACGGCAGCATCATGGTGGATAATAATGGTATTGGAATGATGGACTACGGTAGTGGTATCAATGCAGGTATGCAGCGTCCTTTCATTGCTGATGCCAACCCTATTCTAGACAATAAACTAAATACCAGAAACTCTGAAGGAAATGCCATTAACGGCAACGCCTTTGTAGATATAACTCCTATAGAAGGCCTAAAGGTGACATTCAATGGTGCTTTCAACTTGGATGAGACACGTCATAGTTACGTTTACAATCCTTACTACGGGCAGTTCGACTCCACTGGCGGTACAGTGAGTAAGTATCATACACGTACTTACGATTACAACCTGCAACAACTTGTTTCTTATGCCCGTTCGTTTGGCGACAATAACTTCGATATTCTTTTAGGTCACGAATATTATGATTATCGCTACTATGAACTTGGGGCCAGCAAGTCGCAGATGTTCTCTCAAGGCAATAAGGAATTGGATGGTGCCATTATCGACGGACAAGGTGCTTCTTCCTATAAAGAGCGTCGTAACAATGAAGGTTTCTTCGGCCGTTTGCAATACAATTATGACGAACGCATCTTCGGCTCGGCTTCTTTGCGTCGTGATGCTTCCAGCCGTTTCCATCCGGACCATCGCTGGGGTACATTCTGGTCGGTAGGCGGTGCGTGGCTTATCAACAAAGAAAGCTGGTTTGATGCTTCATGGGTGCAGGAACTGAAGCTGAAGGCTTCTATTGGTTCACAAGGTAATGACAATATCGGTGACTTCCTCTATACGGATAGATTTAACATTATCAACTCTAACAACAGCCTTGGTACTTCATTTAAATCTAAGGGCACTAAAGACATCACTTGGGAAACCAACACTAACTTCAATATCGGTGCAGAGTTCCAGTTGTGGAACCGTGTAACCGGTAGCATCGAGTACTACAGACGTAAGACTTCGGATATGTTGTTCTCATTTACCGTGGCTCCATCATTGGGTTATGCTTCCTATATGGACAACGTTGGTAACATGGTCAATAGTGGTGTGGAAATGGACTTCAATGTGAATATCTTCGATACACGTAACTTTACGTGGGATGTGAATGTGAACATTTCAACCTTGAAGAACCGTATTACGATGCTTGATCCTGATAAGTTGATTACTACTGAGTATACAGCTGATGGAAAAGGATATAAGGGCTATTCTAACGGAAGCTTCTTCATTGGTGAGGATTTGTCTATGTTTACATGGCGCTTGAAGGAGTATGCCGGAGTGAATGAAAAGGGTGAGTCTTTGTTCTATAAGAATGTCAAGGACGAGGCCGGCAATATCACCGGACGTGAAACGACTACGAATCATGCTCAGGCTGACTATTACATCACAGAGGAAAGCTCAATACCTAAGGTGTATGGTGGTTTCGGTACCAAACTGAAAGTCTATGGCGTGGACTTTGGCATAAACTTCACTTACCAGATTGGTGGTAAGCAGTATGATGGTACGTATGCTTACTTCATGTCGTCACCTTATGGTACGGCTGGTTACAACTACCATAAGGATTTGTTGAACTCATGGACTCCTGAGAACACAAATACTAATATCCCGCGTTTCCAGATGAACGACCAATATTCAGGGGCAATGTCTACGCGCTTCTTGACAAATGCAAGCTTCTTGAATATCCAGAATATTAATGTGGGCTACACGTTGCCTTCCAAGTGGACAAGAAAGTTGGCCATCAACTCATTGCGTGTGTATATGTCGGCAGAAAATGTTTTCTATTGGTCTAAACGTAAAGGGTTCGACCCACGTCAGTCATACGACGAGACAACCAATGCTACTTTCTATTCACCGATGCGTACCATCTCTGGTGGTGTGTCATTTGAGTTCTAAACCTAATATATAGATTACAATGATTATGAAGAAGAATATATTCAAATTATTTTCGGCTATGGTCGTATCGGCCACGGTATTGACCGGCTGTATAGAAGAGGTTTTCCCCGAAGATTCTACAGCGACCTCCGATCAGATTGGTGCATCGGCTACAGCAATTGAGGCTTCGCTTAATGGCTTGCCATCGCAAATGGTACAGGGTTATCTGGTGTACGGTAAGCAAACCCATGAGACCGACCTTGCTTATCCCTCATTGATGTTGGCCCAGACAGAACTGCTGGGTGATGTTGTGGCTACAGATTACGGGTATGACTGGTGGTGGCGCTTCAATGCCAATAATGGTATGAACGACACCGGCTATTATTCATATTTGCCTTACTTCACCCTATATAAGTTCGTTAAATCGGCCAATGACGTGATTGCGGCCGTTGATGTGACTGATCCCACAATTACCGATGAAATGCGTGGACTTGGAAGTATAGCCCATGCTTTCCGTGCATTGGACTATTATACGCTGATGGTACTTTTCGAACCGGTAGAAAATATCTATACCGATTGTAGCAAGGTACTGGGGCTGACGGTGCCCATTGTGACTGAGGCGACAACTAACGACATTGCGAAGAGCAATCCGCGTGCAACGCACGAAGAATTGGTGAATTTTATTCTTGCCGACCTTGACAAGGCAGAGATCGGTCTGGAGTCTTATACACCTGTCAGTAAGAACTTCCCTGACTTGGCGGTCGTATATGGTCTGAAGGCCAAGGTATATATGTGGGATGGTCAGTTTGCTAAAGCAGCCGAGTATGCCCGCAAGGCTATTGATAAGTCGGGAGCAACACCTATGAGCGAATCACAGTGGCATAATCCCACTACCGGTTTCAATACGGCTACTTCTGCATGGATGTGGTACCTTCACCCCACGGCTTCCAATATGGGTAATCTTGCTAATTTCATTGGTCACATTTCCAATGAAGCGGATTGGGGATATGCTTCTTTGTCTAAGCTCCAGATGGCACGTTCACTTTATGACGCGATTCCTGCTACCGATTTCCGCAAATATTCTTACCTTGACCCGGACAGAAGTACTTACGCTTACCAGTCAGTGAGAGGCAATGCATGGCTGGATGAACAACCGGATTATATGTCATTGAAGTTCCGCCCCGTGGGTGGTGACTATAACACTTATTCTGTGGGTGCGGCTGCAGATATTCCCGTGATGCGTGTGGAAGAGATGTATCTCATAGAGGCTGAAGCAGTAGGTGCCAGCCAGAATGTGGCAGCAGGCGTACAGTTGTTGAATAACTTTATGAAGCAGTACCGCCAGAGCAATTACAATTTCAGTACGGGTGATTTGCGTAATTTCCAACTTGAGGTGTTGAAGCAGATGCGTATCGAGTTCTGGGGTGAGGGAATCGCATTCCCTACGGCTAAACGTCTGAAACCGGATGTCATTCAGAATTATGAGGGTACCAACTTTATAGAAGATATCTTCAAGATAAACTGTAAAGGTGTGAAGCCCAATTGGACATTGATGATTCCTAAGACCGAAGTCGATTCAAATACCGCCCTTCAGGGAATGAACAATCCGGACCCGTCCGGTGCTATTGCTAAACGTCCTACTCCGATAGGGGAGTTTGCACCGGGTAACAATTAACCAATGAACTAACTTTTAATAGAATTTGTATATGAATAAGATATTCAATAAATTGTTTTTGGGCTTGGCCGTATGCGGTTTGGCTATGACGGCTTGTTCAGACGGTGTGGAGTGGGAGCCTTCTCCGGTTCCTACCGAGGGTGTACAAGCTTATATTTATGCTGATAACACTGATTTGACTTATTATCCGAATGATGAACAGTTTTTTGTGGTCAAAATCGGCCGTCAGAAAACAGATGCGGCTGCATCTATCCACTTGACTACAGATGCAGAGAACGTAACAGTGCCGACAACGGTTGATTTTGCTGCCGGTGAAGCACTCAAAGAAGTAAAGATTGCGTTTGACATAGCTGTGGGTACTACTGCATCTTATACTATTGCCATTCCTGAGGAAGATTCCTATGTTTATGGCTCACCCAAGGTGACGGTCAATATAAAGCGTGACTATACTTGGCTCAATATAGGTACAGGCTACTATGCATCTCAATTATTTGGCGAGGGTTGGGATCAACCTGTACTGAAGGCTAAAGAGGCTAATATCTATAAGCTGGAAGATTGCATTACGAAAGGATATCCCATCATGTTTACGTTAAGCGATGACAATCAAGAACTGATAGGTTGGGATCCTCAACCTACTGGTTATGACAAGACGGACTATGGTATGCTATATTTTGCAGCTGCAGGTATGGAGCGTAAAGGGAACGTGTTGTCTTTCCCGATGCAGGGCTTAGTAATACTTGACGGTGGTAAATGGGGAGTACTGTATCAGGGATTCACGGAAACGTTGGAGATGCCGGAAGGGTTCTGATTATCCTGGCAATTAGATAACATGTAATTTGAAATGGCATGTAAGATGAAGTTCGACTTCATTTTACATGCCATTTTTCTATTGTATCTGTTTTTATTTTATTCCCCTTTTTAAGGCGCTTCCGCCAAAATTATTTATATTTGCTGCCCGAACCAACAATACGTATATATAATAAGGTATAGAAACTATGAAAGAATTTGTAATCTCCGAAGCGCAGGCAGAAACAGCGGTATTGGTAGGTCTTGTCACGAAGACTCAGGATGAGCGTAAGACCAATGAATACCTGGACGAGCTTGCATTCTTGGCTGAGACAGCCGGGGCGGAAGTAGTGAAGCGGTTTACCCAAAAGCTGGATGCAGCGCATTCCGTGACTTATGTCGGCAAGGGCAAGCTGGAAGAAATTAAAGAGTATATCCGGAATGAAGAAGAAGCCGAACGCGAAATCGGCATGGTGATTTTTGATGATGAACTCTCCGCCAAGCAGATACGCAATATAGAAGCTGAACTCAAAATCAAGATACTGGACCGTACGTCCTTGATTCTCGATATCTTTGCCATGCGTGCCCAGACTGCCAATGCAAAAACGCAGGTGGAGCTGGCGCAGTATAAGTACATGCTCCCCCGTCTGCAACGTTTGTGGACCCACTTGGAACGCCAGGGTGGTGGCTCCG
Source organism: Bacteroides sp. 4_1_36 (assembly GCF_003466325.1). Classification (NCBI taxonomy): domain Bacteria; kingdom Pseudomonadati; phylum Bacteroidota; class Bacteroidia; order Bacteroidales; family Bacteroidaceae; genus Bacteroides; species Bacteroides sp. 4_1_36. The sequence goes on along the minus strand of NZ_QSOX01000005.1, from coordinate 106,106 downwards.
GTGCCGGTGGAGGTAAAGGTTCCGTGGGACTTCGCGGTCCGGGTGAAACGCAGCTGGAAATGGACCGCCGTATCATCTTGAACCGTATGTCATTGTTGAAGGAGCGTTTGGCTGAGATTGACAAGCAGAAGTCTACCCAGCGGAAGAACCGCGGACGCTTGATTCGTGTGGCATTGGTGGGATATACCAATGTAGGAAAATCCACATTGATGACTTTGCTTTCGAAAAGTGAAGTCTTTGCAGAGAATAAGCTGTTTGCCACGTTGGATACTACGGTGCGTAAGGTGATTATTGAGAACCTGCCGTTCCTGCTATCCGATACGGTGGGCTTTATCCGTAAATTGCCGACGGATTTGGTAGACTCCTTCAAGTCTACTCTGGATGAGGTACGCGAGGCGGACTTGCTGTTGCATATCGTAGACATCTCTCATCCGGATTTTGAAGAACAGATAGAAGTTGTGAACAAGACGTTGGCAGATATCGGTGCCGCCGGTAAGCCCATGATTCTTGTATTCAATAAGATAGACGCTTATACTTATATAGAGAAAGCGGCTGACGACCTTACCCCCAGAACCAAGGAAAACTTGACACTCGAAGAACTGATGAAGACGTGGATGGCTAAGATGGAGGATAACTGCCTCTTTATTTCTGCCCGCGAAAAAATCAATATGGAGGAACTGAAGAGTGTGGTTTATCAGCGTGTGAAGGAATTGCACGTGCAGAAGTACCCCTATAATGACTTTCTTTATCAGACCTACGAAGAAGAAGTTTAATTTTAGTTATGAGTTATAAGTTATGAGTTATTTGCTGGCAGCGGTTTGAATCGGTAGTGCCGGCAAAGGCAATAACTTATAACTCATAACTCATAACTCGTTATAAGGATGAATTACAGAAGACTGACCGAAGATGAAATTCTCCGGTTGAAGAGCCAGTCATGTCTGGCTGATGATTGGGGGAAAGTAACCGTTGCAGAAGAGTTCTCAACGGAATTTGTGCATCATACCCGTTTTTCGGGTGAGGTGTGTTTGGGAGTGTTCCATTCAGAATTTATGTTGCCGGGAGGAATCAGGAAGCATTCCGGTTTGCGGCATGTGACGCTGCATAATGTAACGGTGGGAGATAACTGTTGCATTGAGAATATCCAGAACTACATTGCCAATTATGAAATAGGGCATGACACCTTCATTGAGAATGTGGATATTATTCTGGTAGACGGTGTGTCGAAGTTCGGTAACGGGGTAGAAGTGTCTGTCCTGAATGAGACGGGAGGCCGTGAGGTGCTGATTAATGATAAACTCTCCGCACACCAAGCCTATATTCTGGCGCTTTACCGCCATCGCCCGGAGCTGATTGCACGGATGAAGGAAATCACGGATTTTTATTCCAACAAACATGCTTCTGCTGTAGGAAGCATCGGGAACCATGTAATGATATTGAACACCGGTTCCATAAAGAATGTGCGCATCGGTGATTATTGCCGCATCTGTGGTACATGCCGTCTGTATAACGGAAGCATCAACAGCAACGAGGTGGCGCCGGTACACATCGGGCATGGGGTGATTTGTGATGATTTCATCATCTCTACCGGGTCTCATGTAGATGACGGAGCTATGCTGAGCCGCTGCTTCGTGGGGCAGGCATGCAAGTTGGGACACAACTACTCTGCCTCGGATTCTTTGTTTTTCAGCAACTGCCAGGGAGAGAACGGGGAGGCGTGCGCTATTTTTGCCGGACCCTATACGGTAACCCACCATAAGTCTACGTTGCTGATTGCCGGTATGTTTTCCTTTATGAATGCCGGTTCGGGGTCCAATCAGAGTAACCATATGTATAAGTTAGGACCTATCCATCAAGGCACTTTGGAACGTGGTGCCAAGACGACTTCCGATTCGTACATCCTATGGCCTGCAAGGGTAGGGGCATTCTCTTTGGTAATGGGGCGCCATGTCAACCATTCTGATACTTCGAACCTGCCGTTCTCTTACTTGATAGAGCAGAATAATACCACCTACCTTGTACCCGGTGTCAACCTGCGTAGTGTGGGTACCATCCGTGATGCCCAGAAGTGGCCGAAACGTGACGGGCGTACCGACCCGAACAAACTGGATTACATCAACTATAATCTTCTCAGCCCCTACACGGTGCAGAAAATGTTCAAGGGACGGGAAACGTTGCAGAATCTGCGTCATGCCAGTGGCGAGCTTTCGGATATCTATTCTTTCCATAGTGCGAAGATACGTAACTCGGCTTTGGTGAAAGGTATCCGCTTCTATGAAATAGCCATTCATAAGTTCCTCGGAAACTCTGTCATCAAGCGCTTGGAAGGCATTGACTTCCGGAGCAATGAAGAAATACGTGCCCGTTTGAAGCCCGATACTGCCATTGGCAGCGGCGAATGGGTGGATATTTCCGGATTGATAGCCCCAAAGAGTGAGATAGATGCGCTGATAGACGGTATTGAGTCCGGCAAAGTCAATCGCTTGAAGTCTATCAATGCCGAGTTTGAGAAGATGCACAGCAACTACTATACCTACGAATGGACCTGGGCGTATGAGAAGTTGGAAGAGTTCTATGGTATCAAGCCGGAAGGTATGACGGCAGAAGACGTCATACATATTGTCGAAAAATGGAAAGAAGCAGTAGTTGGCCTCGACCGCATGGTGTATGAGGATGCTAAGAAAGAATTTTCACTGGCTTCCATGACGGGCTTTGGAGCTGACGGCTCACGCTTGGAAAAGGAACTCGATTTTGAGCAGGTACGCGGCGACTTTGAAAGCAATCCGTTTGTAATGGCTGTGCTGAAACACATTGAGGTGAAGACGGCGCTGGGCGATGAACTGATAGGGCGGATGCAGCGGGTGTCAGAAAATTAATTATGATTTGTTGCGTTTTTACTCTAATTAAAGAATTATTTCAATAATAGTTTTTACCTTTGCTCGGTAAAGGCGATTTTGTGCTGCCTTTGCTACCCGAATCACTTTTAAACATTAAATATACGAGTAATTATGGCAACAACACCTCCGTTCAAGTATCAGCCCATGTTCGAGAAGGGGAAAGATACTACTGAGTATTATCTGCTTACAAAAGATTACGTGTCAGTAAGCGAGTTTGAAGGAAAACCTATCCTGAAGATTGAAAAAGAAGGTTTGACGGCAATGGCCAATGCGGCTTTCCGTGATGTGTCGTTCATGTTGCGTCGTTCGCACAACGAGCAGGTTGCTAAGATTCTGAGTGACCCCGAAGCAAGCGATAACGATAAATACGTGGCACTCACCTTCCTGCGCAATGCAGAGGTAGCATCCAAGGGGGTACTTCCTTTCTGCCAGGATACGGGTACGGCAATCATCCACGGCGAAAAGGGACAACAAGTATGGACCGGCTACTGTGATGAAGAAGCTCTCTCACTGGGTGTTTACAAGACTTATACCGAAGAGAACCTGCGCTATTCGCAGAATGCTCCCCTCACCATGTACGATGAGGTGAATACGAAGTGCAACCTTCCCGCACAGATTGACATCGAAGCTACGGAAGGTATGGAGTACGAGTTCCTCTGCGTAACCAAGGGTGGTGGCTCTGCCAACAAGACTTATCTCTACCAGGAGACAAAGGCTATCCTCAACCCCGAAACATTGGTTCCCTTCCTTATCTCAAAAATCAAGACTTTGGGTACGGCAGCTTGTCCTCCCTATCACATCGCATTCGTTATCGGCGGTACCTCTGCCGAAAAGAACTTGCTGACTGTGAAACTGGCTTCCACCCACTTCTACGATAACCTACCCACTACCGGCAATGAGTTCGGCCGCGCTTTCCGCGATGTGGAACTGGAGAAGCTGGTACTGGAAGAAGCTCATAAGATTGGCCTCGGTGCCCAGTTCGGCGGCAAGTATCTGGCTCACGACATCCGCATCATCCGCCTGCCGCGTCACGGCGCTTCCTGCCCCGTGGGTCTGGGCGTTTCCTGCTCTGCCGACCGCAACATCAAGTGTAAAATCAATAAAGAAGGTATCTGGATTGAAAAGCTCGACAGCAATCCGGGTGAACTGATTCCCGAAGAACTCCGTAAAGCCGGTGAAGGCGACGTGGTGAAGATTGACTTGAACCAGCCGATGGCCGATATTCTGAAGGAACTGACCAAGTATCCGGTTTCCACCCGTTTGTCTCTGAATGGAACCATTATCGTAGGCCGTGACATCGCACACGCCAAGCTGAAAGAACGTCTGGACCGTGGCGAAGACCTGCCGCAGTACATCAAAGACCATCCCATCTACTACGCCGGTCCTGCCAAGACTCCTCAAGGCATGGCTTGCGGCTCCATGGGCCCGACTACTGCCGGACGTATGGACCCGTATGTAGACCTCTTCCAAAGCCACGGCGGCAGCATGATTATGCTTGCCAAAGGTAACCGCAGCCAGCAAGTGACAGATGCCTGCCAAAAGTATGGCGGTTTCTACTTGGGCTCTATCGGTGGTCCTGCCGCTATCTTGGCACAGAACAACATCAAGAGCATTGAGTGCGTGGAATATCCCGAACTCGGTATGGAAGCTATCTGGAAGATTGAGGTGGAGAACTTCCCTGCATTCATCTTGGTGGACGATAAGGGCAACGACTTCTTCAAGCAACTGAAGCCCTGGAATTGCAGCAAGTAAAACAGAAGCCTTTTAGAAAGGCATAATATAAGGAAAGCCGTAACGGAGAAAATCTTGTTACGGCTTTTTTGTTTTGTAGAGGAAAACAAAGTGTTTCGCGGCATAGAACACTCTGTTTCATCAAGCAAAACAAACTGTTCCTTTATGTTGAAACAAATTGTTTCAATAGGAAGAAACAAACTGTTCTTTCATGTTGGAACAAAGTGTTCTTCCCTATTGGAACACTCTGTTCCGCCTTGATAAAACAGATTGTTCTCTATAGGAGAATAAAACTGAAACTCGTTTGTTGTCGTATTTTTGTTACATTCTCCTTTTCATTTCTCGGTTAACTTCTTTATCTTTAGCCCTCCAAACAACCAATTTAATAAAACATGGAACTGACTCTTACACGACAAACTCCGGCACAACACATCGTATGGCTGGATGTGGTACGCCTTGTTGCAATGTTTACAGTAGTTTGCTGCCATTGCACAGACCCTTTTAACTTCTATCCGGGCACATCGCCCGACATTGTTGACATCAAGTTCTGGGGAGCTGTCTACGGTGCGGCGCTCCGTCCTTGCGTACCGCTTTTTGTAATGATTACCGGTGCATTGCTGTTGCCGGTACGGGGTGACGCCTCGGCATTCTACAAGAAACGTATCCCCCGCGTATTCTTTCCTTTCCTCATCTGGTCTGTGATTTACAATCTGTTCCCCTGGATAACGGGACTGCTGGGAGTGGAGCCGAAAGTGATTCTGGATTTCTTCCCTTATTCGGGTGAGGAAGTGATGCGCCAGTCTCTGGCAGTGAGCCTGGGATATATTGCAGAAATGCCTTTTAATTTCTCTCTATTGGATGTACACATGTGGTATATCTATCTGCTGATAGGGCTTTATCTCTATCTTCCGATATTCTCGGCATGGGTGGAGAAGGCCTCGGAACGTGCCAAACTATGGTTTCTTGCAGCATGGGGAGTGACACTGCTGCTGCCTTATTATACCGAGTTTGCCGCTCCGTACCTTTGGGGGACTTGCTCGTGGAACTCGTTCGGTATGCTGTATTACTTTGCCGGTTTTAACGGCTACCTATTGTTGGGCCATTATCTGAGGAACCATAACTGGACGGGCCGGCAACTCTGTGGCATCGGCATTCCCATGTTTGCCATTGGCTATGCCGTAACATTCCTTGGTTTCCGTCGTATGACCTCCTTGCCGGATTTTACGGATGAGATGCTCGAACTCTTCTTCACCTACTGTTCGCTGAATGTAGTAATGATGACCATCCCCGTGTTTATGCTTTGCAAGCGGGCCAATTTCCGTTCGGAGCGCATCAAGAAAGCATTGGCAAACTTGACGCTCTGTGGTTTTGGAGTCTATATGATACACTATTTCTTTACCGGACCGAGCGTAGTCCTGATGCGTGCTATCCATGTTCCTATCTATCTTCAGATACCTTGTGCCGCAGTCGTCGCTTTCTGTACTTCCTGGTTTCTGGTGGCAATGGCATACCGTTGTTTCGGGAAGCGGACCAAGTGGGTGCTGGGGTAGTTTGGATGAAAGATTGTTTATCTTTAAAGGAGGAGATTTAGGGCTTATTATCTTCTCCAGATTCTCCACATATAGTAAGCGCAGTGCGTGAATGCGAAAACAAACGAGATAATCAGCAGCACTTTGCTTTCTCCCCATCCCACAGTCTGTTGGTGCCACAGTCCGGTGATGACACAAAGAACGGCAAGGATAAGTCCAATCATGTTCAAGGTCACCTGCCCGTGGCGGGTGTCGCCTCCATGCTCCAGCTTACTGTGCTTCATGCCGTAGCCCACGTAGATGTCCAGACCGATGAGCATCCACAGCACCAGGCGTATCCATGTATCGGCAGGAAGGAACAACATCATGCAAAGGCAAGTAAGAATACCCAGTATGGGGATAAGTGGAACAAGTGGGGTTTTAAAGGAACGGGGCACGTCAGGCATGGTTCTGCGTACTACCAGTACAGCGGCACAGACCAGCGTGAAGGCCATCAGCGTGCCGATGCTTGTCATCTCTCCGGCCAGCCGTGCGGGTACAAAAGCTGCCAGCAGGCCCACAAGTACCATGAAGAGCAGGTTGCTGCGTGCCGGAGTACGGAACTTTTCGTTGATATGCGAGAAGAAAGGAGGCAGCAGCCCGTCATGGCTCATGCTTAGGAATACGCGGCTCTGTCCCAGCAGTGTCACCATGATGACGGAGCAATATCCGAACAGAATGGACAGCACGATGGCACGGTTCAGCCAGGGATAGTCCGGCTGGATGATACCTGCAGCATCAGCCTGCCCCATGTGCTCTATGGCTATGGCAACGGGAGCAATGCCTTGCTGTCCGCTGAAGGCGGTGTAGTGTGCCACTCCCGTCATGACGTGGGCAAAAACCATATAGAGCACGGTGCATACCAGCAAGGAGACCAGAATGCCGATAGGCATGTTCCGCTTCGGGTTCTTCGTCTCTTGGGCGGCTGTGCTCACAGCGTCGAACCCGAGGAAGGCGAAGAATACGATGGCCGCCCCTCGCAGGATGCCGGAGAAGCCATATTCGCCCAGCACGCCCGTATTGGCAGGGATGTAAGGTGTATAGTTGTCGGTATTGATGTATTTCCAGCCGAGTATGACAAAAATCAGTATGACGGAAACCTTCAGGAATACAATGAAGCCGTTGAAGATGGAGCTGCCTTCCGTACCCCGTATCAGGAAGAGGCTCATCAGCACGACGATAAGGAAGGCGGGGATATTTACGACTCCACCATCCCAGGGACAGGCGGTGAGGACTTGCGGTAGATGTATGTCCAGTCCCTCGAGAAAGACGACCAGATAGCGGCTCCAACTGATGCTTACCGTGGTTGCGGCTACGGTGTATTCCAATACCAGGTCCCACCCGATAATCCAGGCGATGAGTTCGCCCATCGTGGCATACGAGTAGGTGTATGCGCTGCCGGCTACGGGTATCATGGATGCAAATTCCGCATAACATAGTCCGGCGAAGCAGCATCCCAGTGCGGCAATGGCAAAGGACAGTGTGATGGCCGGTCCCGTATAGCCTGCCGCCACCGTTCCGGTGATGGAGAATAGACCCGCTCCGATGATGACTCCCACGCCCAGGGCAACAAGGCTCCACGGACCAAGTACACGTTTCAATGTTTTCTTTCCGGAGGCATTCGCCTCCGCTTGCAGTGCCTCGAATGGCTTTCTGATGAATAATCCCATTGTGCTTTAATTCTGATAAATCGGGCGTAAAGGTACGGATTATATTGCTTATTCCATATAGCGCGCTACTTTTCCACTGATTTGCAGTAGGGAGATTTCACATAATTTGGTATCATATTCCGCGGAGAGAATACGTTCTTCTGCATCCAGCAGACTCTTTTGGGCTTCGCGCATCTCGATTCCCGAGAGGTTGCCCAGCATATATCGTTCCATGGCAATCTCGTGGTTCTCCTTGGCAGCCACAAGGTTCTGGCGTTCCAGGTTCAGCATTTGCAGGTTGTTTTGGTAGGCCTGCCATAGGTTGCTGAGGTCGGCGCGCAGGGCCTGCTCCAGTTGCTCCCGTTCCAGGCGAGCATTCTGTACGGCAATGCGGGCATTCTTGCGTTCGCGGCGCCGGTTGCCGTCGAACAGATTGAAGCCGACCGTGACGCCGAAGTTCAGACCGAGGTTGCTGCGGCGGCTGTTGGCAGAGATGTCATACTTGTTGAGGGTGTAGCCGTATCCGCCGTTCATCTTCACGTATGGGTAGTCGCGCGAGCAGACTTTCTTGTAGTCCAGACGGGCCAGGGTATTGTTCTGTTCGGCACGTAGCAGTGAGGCGTTGATGGTGAGGGTGGCGTTCCACAGCTCCTCGAAGTTCAGGGAGGCGGTCACGTTGATGAGGCTGTCTTGTATGATAAACGGCTGGTCTACATCTTTGTTTGCCATGAGTTCGTTCAGCTGGATACGTGAGGTGTGCAGCAGTTCCTGCTGTTTCATGTATTGGGCACTGTCGGCATTGAAGTCCACTTTGGCCTGCTGGTAGTCCAGGCGCGAGAAGTTACCGATGTGGTAACGCTCTTCCACAATGCGCAGGCGCTCTTTGGATAGCGATACGGCATAACGGAAGTTCTTCAAGCGGATTTTTTGCTGCACATAGTTATAGTATTCGGCGGCTATGTTGGCTATCAGGTCCTCGATGGCGATGCGCGTATTGGTCTCGCCTTGGCGTTCCAGCTCCTTGAGCCGTTGGTAGTTGGCGGTAATGTTGAAACCGTCGAAGATGGTCCAGTTCAGGTTGATGCCTGCATCGAGAGTTTGGTCAAACACTCCGTTGTCCTTGGTTGTCTCTCCGGTGGCTCGGGCTTTGGTCTCGGTATTGTCTATGGTTCCCTTGTAGCCGGCGGAGAGGCCCAGTGTGGGCAGGTAGCCCGCATTGCCCAGTGTGGCGTTGTTCTTGCTGACCTGCTCTTCATTGCGGACAATGCGCAGGGAGTAGTTGTTCAGCAATCCTTGCTCCAGGCAGGACTTCAAGGTGTAGGTAGGCGCAGGCTGTGCATAAAGGCCCAGCGCTGTGCAGGCAGTGGCTATGAAAATTAAAACAATGCGTTTCATTCGGTCTTCAGTTTACTTCGGTTCGTTGATACATAACTATATATGGCAGGCACGATGTACATCGTCAGCAGTGTGGAGATGAGCATGCCGCCTACGACGGCAGTACCCATGGCGATGCGCTGGTTGCAGCCTTCGCCGGTGGCGTAGGCAAGCGGTATCAATCCCAGGATGGTGGAGGCACTCGTCATCAGGATGGGGCGCAGACGTTGCAGGGAGGCGTCCTTGATGGCTCGCATCTTGTCTTCACCCGCTTCCTGCTTCTGATTGGCAAATTCCACAATCAGAATACCGTTCTTTGCCACTAGACCAATCAGCATGATAATACCAATCTGGCTGAATATATTCATCGTAATCCCCCCGAAATACATGAACACCAGTGCGCCGGCAATGGCGAGAGGCACCGTCAACATGATAATCAGCGGGTCCTTGAAGCTTTCGAACTGGGCGGCCAGAATCAGGTAAATCAGCACGATGGCCAGAATGAAGGCGAACATCAGACTGGAGGAACTCTCCCTATACTCTTTGGAGTCTCCGGTCAGTGCGGTGCGGAAGGTCTCGTCCAGCGTCTCCTTGGCAATCTTGTCCATTTCATCCAGACCTTGTCCGATGGTCTTGCCGTCCGCCAGTCCCGCGGAGATGGTGGCGGAAACGAAACGGTTGTAACGGTACAGTTTCGGAGGTGCGATGCCGCCGGTAAGCTCAATTAGGTTGTCCAGCTGTACCATGTTCCCGTTGTCGCTTCGGATATAGATGCCTTTCAGGTCGGCGGGCTTGTTGCGTTGCTGGCGGTTGATTTCGCCTAATATCTCGTATTGCTTTCCGTTCATGTAGAAGTAGCCCATGCGCTGTCCGCTCAAGCCGTATTGCAGGGTTTGGGCAATGTTCTTGGTGCTTACGCCCATGATGCTCGCCTTGTCACGGTTGATGTTGATGCGTGCTTCAGGCTTGCTGAACTTCAAGTTTACGTCTGCCATCTGGAATACCGGATTTTCGTAGACCTTCGTCATGAACTTGGGGAGCACCTCCTGCAATTTCTCGATATTGGTTGCCTGCAATACATACTGCACGGGCATACCGCCGCGCCGTCCTCCGAATGAGGAGGACTGCTGTACGAAAGAGCGTGCCATGGTCTTTTTCTGCACTGCCTTCGACAACTTTTCGGCAACTTCCATCTGGGTATAGTCACGGTCTTTCATGTCTTTCAGTGTGATACGTACGTTACCGCTACCACTGGATACACGCGCTGTTACCGCTTCTGCATCCGGGATAATGGAGTCCACCAGATGATTGATGTCTTCGGTATAGTCGCGGATATATTCGTAAGTCACTCCTTCGGCACCCATTGTATTGATACTGATTTGCGAACGGTCCTCCAATGGCGCCATTTCAGCCGGGATAGTATTCCAAAGGACTCCGATAAGCAGGATGGTGACGATGGTGAAGGGCAGGGCAATCCAGCGCCGTTTCAGGAAGGCGGCCAGTGACTGGCTGTATACCCGGTTCATCCCTTCGAAGAAAGGTTCGGTCTTGCGATAGAACCAGCTCTGCTGTTCCCTTTTGATTAAAAGTTTGGTGGCAAGCATCGGCGTAAAAGTCAATGCGGCGAAGGAGGAGATAATCACCGAACCGGAGACCACGATACTGAATTCGCGGAACAGTCGTCCTGTCGTACCGTCCATGAATACAATAGGGAAGAATACCGCCACCAGCGTAATGGTAGTGGAGATGACGGCAAAGAAAATCTCCTTGGCTCCTTCTATGCCGGCTTCTTTCGGGGGCATCCCTTTCTCGATGCGGACATAAATGTTCTCCGTCATCACGATGGCGTCGTCCACCACCAAGCCCACGGCAAGCACCACGGCAAGCATGGAGAGCACATTGATGGAGAAACCGGCCAGATACATGACGAAGAAAGCTCCAATCAGCGAAACGGGGATTACAATACATGGCACAAGCGTCACACGCCAATCGCGCAAGAAGAGGAAAATGATGATGATAACCAGTACAAAGGCCTCATACACCGTCTGCTTCACCTCGTCGATAGAAGCGCGGATAAACTTGGTATTGTCAAAACCGTAGTTGTAATGAACATCTTCGGGAAGGTCTTTCTTCATCTTCTCCATGCGGTCATATACGGCGTTGGCTATTTCAATGTGGTTGGCACCCGGCTGCGGAATTACTACGACACCTACCATGGGCACACCGTTCATCTTCATATAACTTTTGATGTCGGCTGGTCCCAGTTCGGCACGTCCAATGTCGCTGAAGCGGACAATACGGTTACCGTCTTCCTTCAGGATAAGATTGTTGAACTCTTCGGCTGTATGCATCAGACCCAACGTACGGATGGTGAGCTCGGTAGTGTTTCCTTCGATACTTCCGGAAGGGAGCTCTACGTTTTCGTTGTCCACCGCATTCTTTACATCCAGAGGAGTGATTCCATAGCCGGACATCTTGATGGGGTCCAGCCAAAGCCGCATGGAATAGCGCTTTTCTCCCCAGATACTTACACTACTTACATCTGAAATAGTCTGAAGCTGCTCCTTGACAGTCAGGTCGGCTATTTCACTGAGCTCCAGTAGGGAACGTTTGTCACTTTGGAGGGCAACCATCAGGATAGGGGTGGCGTCCGCATCGGCTTTTGATACGGTAGGCGGGTCACAGTCACGAGGCAGATAGCGTTGTGCACGCGACACTTTATCACGTACGTCGTTGGCGGCGGTTTCCAGGTCAACGGAAAGCTCAAACTCTACTGTAATGCGTGATGAGCCTTGCTGGCTGACACTGGAGAGGGAGCGTATGCCGGGAATACCGTTGATGTTCTGCTCCAGAGGCTCCGTTATCTGGTTCTCGATGACATCGGCGTTGGCACCCGGATAGGAGCAGGATACTGATATGATGGGATTGTCTACAGATGGGTACTCGCGTACACCCAGATAATTGTAGCCGATGAAGCCAAACAGCAGGATTATCAGGGTAAGTACTGTCGAGAGTACCGGTCGCCGTATACTTAATTCGGATATATTCATTCTTTACAATTGATAATTAACGGTTGATAATTGACAGTTGTCAATTGATATTGTCCAGTGTTACCGGTAGTCCGGTACGGAGTTGCAGGGTTCCCGAGGTGATGATGGTATCTCCTGCCTGCAAGCCTTGCAATACTTGTACTTCCGCTTCCGTACGGATTCCCGTAGTAATCTCTACCGGCTGGGCTTTTCCCGACTTATAGAGGAATATCTTGTCTTTTCCCATTTCCGGCACAATGGCTTCGGACGGTACGGCAAGGGCGTCCTGAATTTCATCCTTGTTCAGCTTGATGCTGGCATAGCGGCCCGGAAGCACAGCTCCGTTGGCATTGGGATAAAGTGCACGGATTGTCAGGGTATGGGTAGTAGGGTCTATCTTTGATTCGCGTGCATAAACCGTGGCGTGGAAGGTATTTAGCTTTCCTTCGAGAGTGAAGTCCAGTCCGGCGCCGGTCTTTACGTCATTGGCATACCGCTCGGGTACGGCAAATTCCACCTTCAACGGCGAAATCTTGGTGAGTTTGGCTACAATGGTTGTAGGGGAAGCGTAAGTACCCACACTGACTTGGCGCAGACCGATGACACCGTCGAAAGGAGCACGCAGCTCAGTTTGTGCGATGTTCGATTCTATCAGGTCAATGTCGGCATTCAGGGTGGCCAGCTCGGTCTTTACTTGTTCGTAGGCTTCTTTACTGACCGCATCCCTTTCCAGCAGGGCGTTCTGGCGAAACACGCGGTCTTCTGCCAACTTTAATTGGGAGACGAGGCGTTGCAATTGTGCTTGCAGCGGCCGGTCATTAACTTTGGCAAGTAATTGTCCTTTCTTGACGAAGCTGCCTTCTTCAAAATTTATCTCTATGATTTTGCCGGATGTCTCGAAAGAAAGGTCCACTTCCTCATCCGGCAGCAGGCTGCCGCTGATTTGTATTTCATCCTTCAGCAGTTGCGGTTTGATTATTTTTGCGTTTACGTTTAGAATTTTCTTACCGCTACGTTGACCGGTCATCACCTTGTCTGCAGCGGCTAATTCTTCATTCTCTTTAGGTAATTGGGAGTAGATTCCTCCTCCAATCAGTCCGGCACCAATCACGATAATGATGCCCCATTTAACTCTCTTATTCATGTTGTAGTATTAGTAGTAATAAAATCAGCCTTAGATTAGACTACGGGAAAAGAGAATAGTTTAAAAGATAAAGAGTTAAAAAGTGTAAGAATATGGATTGGAAAGGTGATAAAATGACAAATCAGTAAGCAGCCCGGTATTTTCCCTCCTCCTTGTCCTCCAGCATGTTCAGATAAGAAGCGTAACGGGATTCGCTGATATAGTGCTTCTCGACAGCCTCGCGTACAGCGCATCCGGGTTCGTGGCGGTGGGTACAGTTGCCGTAACGGCAGTCGGCAGATACCTTGAATATTTCCGGGAAGTAGTGGCCTATCTCTTCTTCTTCCATATCGAATGTTCCGAAACCTTTGATGCCCGGAGTGTCAATGATATATCCGTTGCCCGGAACCGGGAACATTTCTGAGAAGGTAGTGGTGTGCATACCTTTATTATGATAGGTGGATATCTCTCCGGTTTTAATCTCTATATCGGGCAGTATTGCCTTGATGAGTGTCGATTTCCCTACTCCGGAATGTCCGGAAAAGAGGGTTATGCGTCCTTTGAGTTCTTTCTCGATAGTGTCGATGCCTTCCCCTTTTCTGGCAGAAACCTTGAAACAAGGATAGCCGATGGTGGTGTAAAGGTTGATGAGACTGTCCAGATAGTGCAGTTCCTCTTCATTGTAGGCATCCACTTTGTTGAATATAATCTTGACGGGAACACGGTATGCCTCGGCAGAGGCGAGAAAACGGTCTATAAAGGTAGTGGAGGTCTCGGGATAGTTCACCGTCACTATGAGCATGCACTGGTCGAGGTTGGCGGCAAGAATGTGCGATTGCTTGGAAAGGTTGGAGGCGCGGCGGATGATGTAATTCTTCCGGTCCTCTATCTCGCTGATAAAGGCCGTACCTTCTTGGTTCAGTATGATGTTCACATAATCGCCTACAGCCACGGGATTAGTGCTTCGTATGCCTTTCAGCCGGAAGTTCCCTTTGATTTTACATTCAATCTCCCTTCCGTCGTCAGTCCGTACCAAGTACCAACTTCCGGTGTTTTTTATAACGAGTCCCCTCAAAATAATTGAAAGTTGAAAGTTGAAAGTTGAAAATGGAAGGTTGAAAGGCTTCTATACTTGGTATATCGGTTTATTTTCAACTTTCCATTTTCCGTTTTCAACTTAATTAAACGGTCATGATTTCTTTATCCTTTGCAGCCAGCATGTCATCAATCTGCTTGATGAACTTGTCGTGAATCTTCTGCAGCTTTTCTTCACCGCCTTTCTGGGCGTCTTCGGCCAGTCCGTCCTTTACGGATTTCTTCAAGGCGTCGATGGCATCACGGCGTGCATTACGTACACTTACCTTGGCAGTTTCTCCTTCTCCCTTACACTGTTTGGCAAGTTGTTTACGGCGTTCTTCCGTCAGTGGCGGGATGCCGATACGGATAATCTCACCATTGTTTTCGGGCATGATGCCGAGACTGGAGTCAATGATGGCCTTTTCAATGACGCGGAACATGCTCTTATCCCATGGCTTGATGGCAATGCTGCGTGCGTCCGGAGTGGTTACGGCTGCCACATTGTTGATAGGAACCATACTTCCATAAGAATCCACACGGATACCGTCCAGCAAACGGATATCGGCTTTTCCGGCGCGGATATGAGCCAGTGCCTCGTCCAGATACATGATGGCCATGTCCATACTTTCTTGCGCTTCGTCTAAGATGTCTTTTACGTCTCTCATATTATTTTCGTTTTGAAATAGCTTTGATTTGAAACTTTGCAAATATAATTATTAAATTGAAAATTGAGAATTAAGAATTAAATAACATTCATTTTTTATTCTCCATTTTCCATTCAATTGTGCACCAGTGTACCGATTTCTTCTCCTTGCATCACTTTTTTCAGATTACCCACTGTGTCCATGTCAAAAACGATGATGGGCAGGTTATTCTCTTTGCACATGCAGGTGGCAGTGAGGTCCATCACTTTCAGACCGCGCTTCAGCACTTCGTCGTAGGTGATGTCGTGGAACTTCGTGGCTGTCGGGTCCTTCTCCGGGTCGGCGGTGTAGATGCCGTCCACACGGGTACCTTTCAGCATGACATCCGCCTCAATCTCGATGCCGCGCAGACTGGAACCGGTATCGGTAGTGAAGAACGGATTGCCTGTACCGGCGGACATGATGACTACTTCGCCTGCTTCCATACATTCGATGGCACGCCATTTATTGTAGAATTCACCGATGGGTTCCATACGTACGGCAGTCAGCACGCGGACCTTCACGCCGGCAGCTACCAGAGCCGAACTGAGTGCAAGGCTGTTGATGACGGTTGCCAGCATTCCCATCTGGTCGCCTTTCACACGGTCGAACCCTTTGTTGGCACCGCTCAATCCGCGGAAAATGTTTCCACCGCCTATCACGATGCCTATTTGTACTCCCAATTCGTGGATTTCTTTGATTTGAGCTGCGTACTCGGCAAGGCGTTTCTCGTCGATGCCGTATTGCTTTTCACCCATCAGGCTCTCGCCGCTGAGTTTCAATAAGATTCTTTTATAGGTTGCCATAATATATAGTTTTGTTATATTGCTTTGCAGCAAAGATAAAGAATTAAACTGAAAAGTGCAGCAGAATGTGGTAGGATAGTTGCCTAACGCACAGTCTTTAGGAACTCGTCCATGCTGTGATATAGCGGAACGCCATAGCGGTTGCAAGTAATCCGCACATTGTCGTAGCGGTAGAAACCGGGTTCACAGATAACGTGCAATTTGCCCGAACGCATGTGCAGCCCCATCTCCAGCAGGGTGATGGGGGACTTGCTGCTTGCCAGGATATTCATGATTATCAGGTCGGCTTTTTCCAGATGTTCCAGTTCCCAGTTCACTTGATGTTCAAAGTCGGACATTTCGCCGCTGAGTCCCTTGTCCCTTCGGGGATTGTATAGGATGTATTTACCTTGGGGGCGTGCGCGGAACCAGTCGCAGGTTGCCTTTTGCCAGTCTATGCTTTTGCCCATGTCGATGGTGCCTGCCAGGAAAATTCTGGTGTATTCGGCTTCGTTCACTTCGGCTTTGCCTTCATCCGGGTGGAGTACTATAACCTCGGACTGAGCCTGCAGCCCGATAGGAAACAACAGCAGTAAAAGCAGGTAGAGACTTTTCTTCATGGTTGGTGATGGTTTTATAGGATTAGTTTCTTTTCTTGCTTCTTATCGGGAGTCTTGGGAACAGTTTCCTGAAACGGACCAGTTGGCTTGTAATATTGCCTCCTGCGATGACGAACGTTACGGCTACGATAATCATCACCAGTCCGAAGCTTTCTCTGACTGTCAGGCTTTCTCCAAAGACGGCTATTCCGAAGAAGATGGCTGTCACGGGCTCCAATGCGCCGAGAATGGCGGTCGGGGTGGAGCCGATATATTGGATGGCACCGGTAGTGCAGAGGAAGGATATGGCGGTGGGGAAGACAGCCAATGCAAGCAGATTGGCCCACAGATACCACTGGTCCGGTGTGTTCAGTACGCCGGAATAGAGCAGGCGTGCCACAAAAAGCGATAGGCCGAAGAGAAGGACATAGAAGGTGACTTTAAGCGTAGCCACATTTTTCAACGATGTCTGGTTGATGCCCACGATGTATATGGCATAGGAAAGGGAAGACGCGAAAACCAGCAGTGTCCCTATCAGGCTCAGTGTGCTGCCGTCCTCGCTCTTGTAGAGCAGTCCGATACCTCCCAGTGCAAGCAGCATGCAGACGATGGTTTGCAGTGCCAGCTTCTCTTTGAAAACCATGGCCATAATAAGCGCCACCATGATGGGATAGACGAACAGCAGTGTAGACGCTATGCCGGCGGCCATGTAGTTATAGCTCAGAAAAAGCGTCAGTGAGGAGAGGGCCACGAGCAATCCCATGATGATGAGCGGAAATGTTTCTTTCCGCTGTATCTTGAATGACCGCCCTCTCGCCTTTATCATAATGCCCAGCAACGGGATGGCGAAGAGGTATCTGAAAAAAAGTACCGAGTCCGGGTCCATGCCGGCCTTGTACAACGGGAGGGCAAACAGTGGATTCATGCCGTAGGAGGCTGCGGCGATGGAACCTAAAATATATCCTTTGGCTTTTGCGTTCATATCTTTATCTGTAAATTAGCGCGCAAAGGTAGATATTTACTTTGATTTCCTCCTTCTTTTCTGTATGAAAACCGTATGAATTCTACACTTATGCCTTCAGTGTGTAGTCACCGGCTTCTTTCGTCACTACTTTCTGCAGTTCTTCGAGCGTCTTTTCACCGTCCGAAAACTCTACGGTGGCTACAGGAGGGTCCAGGGTTACGGTGGCGTGTATGCCTTCCATACTGTTCAATGCTTTCTCTACATGCATGCGGCAATGGTTGCACATCATGCCTTCTACTTTGAATTCTTTCTTCATGATTGTTTCTGTTGGCGGTTCAACTTCTTTGTTTTCTTCTCCTTCATGTATTCTTTTCCGTTTCAGCAGCAGGCTGTTGCTCACCACACTGACACTGCTGAATGCCATGGCCGCACCGGCTATCATCGGGTTCAGCAGGAAGCCGTTGATGGGATAGAGTATTCCGGCCGCAATGGGTACACCTATTATATTATATATAAATGCCCAGAAGAGATTCTGCCGGATGGTCCGGACGGTGAGACGCGACAGACAGAGAGCTTCCGGTATCTTAGCCAGGTCGGAAGAGATGATGGTCATTTTGGCTACATCCATGGCGATGTCGCTGCCTCCACCCATGGCGATGCTTAAGTCGGCTTGGGCAAGGGCGGCGCTGTCGTTGATGCCGTCGCCCACCATGGCAACCTTCCGGCCTTCTGCCTGCAACCGGCTGACGAAGGCAGCCTTGTCCTGCGGCAATACACTGGCCTGGTAGTGGGCGATGCCTGCTTTGCGGGCAATCTCACGGGCGGTGGCCTCATTGTCTCCGGTCAGCATGTGGACTTCGATGCCGGCGGCGCGCAGCTCGCTGACAGCGCGGATGGAAGTTTCTTTTATCCGGTCTGTAATTCCGGCTATTGCCAGCACGTTTTCTTCATCGGCAAACCAGATGACGGTCTGTGCTTCCGATGTCAGTCGGGTTGCCTCTTCCTGCAGGGAGGGGGGGATGGCGATATGGTTTTCTTCCAGCAGTTTCCGGTTCCCGGCGAGGTAGGTCCGGCCTTGTGCCCGTCCTTTCACGCCTTTTCCGGTGATGCTTTCAAAGTATTGAATGTCTATGGGGGCCGACTCCTTGAGGTGGTTCACCACGGCTTCTGCCAACGGATGTTCCGAGAGCTTCTCCAGACTATAGAAAATGTCCGACAGCGCATTGCCTGCAGTGGCGCCAGTACCGGGCGTCATTGCCTGCGTATTCCATATCAGTTTGCTGACTACCGGTTTTCCTTCGGTCACCGTTCCGGTCTTGTCGAGTACGACGGTGTCTATCTTCTTGGCAATCTCCAGGCTTTCGGCATCTTTTATCAGAATGCCCCTTTCGGCGCCCTTGCCGATGCCTACCATGATGGCGGTAGGAGTAGCCAGTCCCAGTGCACACGGGCAGGCGATGATGACCACCGTGACAAATGCCAGCAATCCGTGGGTGAATCCGCCGGTTCCGTCCAGTAGCATCCATGCGATGAAGGCAAGCACTGCGATGCCTATAATGGTAGGCACGAATATCCCGGCTATCTTGTCCACCAGCTGCTGCACCGGTGCCTTGCTTCCTTGCGCGTCCTGCACCATGTGTATAATCTTCGCCAGCAGTGTATCCGTGCCGATTTTCTCTGCCCGGAAGCGGAAACTTCCCTTCTGGTTGATGGTACCTGCAAAGACCTTGGCGTCTTTGTGCTTGGATACTGCTACCGGTTCGCCGCTCAGCATACTTTCGTCTACGTAGGAGCTACCTTCCGTCACGATGCCATCCACGGCAATCCGTTCTCCGGGCTTCACCAGGACGATGTCTCCGGGGCGAATCTGCTCGATAGGGATAACGCGCTCAAAGGAAGAGTGAGGGACAGCGTGTCCTTCATCCACAATGATGGTCACAGTCTTGGGTTGGAGCCCCATCAGTTTCTTGATGGCGGTTGAGGTGTTTCCTTTCGCTTTTTCTTCCAGCAGGCGGCCCAGCAGGATAAAGGCTATGATGACACTTGCCGCCTCAAAATATACATGCGGATGGATGCCTCTGGATAGCCAGAAGTCCGGAAATAGCATGTTGAACAGGCTGAACAGATAGGCGGTCCCCGTACTGATGGCTACCAGTGTGTCCATATTGGCGCTGCCATGCTGCAATTGTTTCCAGGCGCTGGTGAAGAATCCCCGCCCCAGCCAGAATACGACGGGAGTGGACAACGCCCACATGATGGGATTGGCATGGGGCATATCCATGAAGAACATGCCTATGATGACAACGGGCATAGACAAGATGATGGCCCAGGTTGTGCGGAATTTCAATGCGCTGAATTTCTTGTTGTGGGCCTCTTCCGCCTCTTCGAGCGTGTTGCCGTCCTGGTTTATCAACAAGTCATATCCGGCCGCCTGCACAGCCTGCTGCAAAGCCTCGGAAGAACAGTTTGTAGGGTCATATTCCACGGTTGCCGTTGCCGAAGCGTAGTTTACGACCGCTTTCTTGACACCTGACTGATGGTTCAGCGTCTTTTCTACCCGTGCGGAGCATGAGGCGCAACTCATTCCCAATACGGGAAATGTCTCTTGAACTATATTCTTTTCTGCCATAACAATTTTGTATAAGTCATTACTCTTGCTATGAGTGACTTGGTTCCAAATGCAAATACCGTCAGTTTCATGCCTTGAAACCGATGGT
This sequence comes from Bacteroides sp. 4_1_36, assembly GCF_003466325.1. NCBI lineage: Bacteria > Pseudomonadati > Bacteroidota > Bacteroidia > Bacteroidales > Bacteroidaceae > Bacteroides > Bacteroides sp. 4_1_36. The sequence goes on along the minus strand of NZ_QSOX01000005.1, from coordinate 85,913 downwards.
GCCAAAAGTTGAAACTTGTTTGGCACCGTATACTGGCTACCTGACGCCTTGTTCTGGAGGGTGGAATCCATATTTTATATCAGTCATAGCGATACAAAGATAATGCTTTTTCCCTTGAAATTGTTCATAGCCTACCCCTCACGCCAAGCAGGTTCCTTCTTGCTGGGAAATGCCCGTCGGATGACTTCCCGGCTCAAGCCTGTCTGCACCACTCCCCGCATCAGCAGGTAAGTGAGGAAGGCAAGCCATAGAGCATGGTTTGCCAGGACGGGATGCAGCCCATAATATAAGATAAAAAAGCTGACAGCTGCCGCTGCCATGGAGAGGAGCATTCCTCGCGTGGCGGTGGCACCGATAAAGATGCCGTCCCAGATGAAGGCGGCTATCCCGACGGCGGGCACGGCAAGCGCCCAATAAAAATAGGTGTCGGCAACAGCTATCACTTCTTTGTCATCCGTCAATAGTCCGAGGAAGGCATTGCCTCCCAGCGCATAAACCAATGTAAAGAGAACCGCTATCACCGCTCCCCATCCGAAGAGGTGCCGGACGGTGTCTGTAAAGGCTTCCCGGTTGCGTGCGCCTATGTATCTGCCGCTTAAGGCTTCGCCAGCGTAGGCAAGGCCGTCCATTACATACGAGAATAAGGTGAAGAGCTGCATCAGCAGCGTGTTGACCGCCAGAATAATCTCTCCCTGCGAAGCTCCCGCCGAAGTGAAGAACAACGTGACTGCCACCAGGCAAAGAGTACGCAGAAAAATATCCCTATTCACTTGGAAGAACCGGAACATCGCCCCTTTCTCCCAGATACCTGCCCCTTCTCCCCCTTTAATTTTTAATTTATAATTTTTAATTTCCCAGAATCTTTTCAGCCTGCCGTAGTTGTGCATCCAAAGGACAATGCCCATCAGGAAGCCAGCATACTGGGCAATCAACGTCCCCAAAGCTACTCCTTCTACTTTCATCCCACACAGATAAACCAGTCCGAGGCTGGCAATGATATTGACCACATTCTGTGTGATGGCTATATACATGGGGATACGCGAATTCTGCATGCCGATGAACCATCCCGTCAGTCCGTATAGCCCCAGCATGGCAGGTGCCCCCCAAATGCAGATATGGAAATAGCACGTTGCCATTTCTTTGACTTCATCCGTAGGATGGATGAGAAGGAAGGCTCCCTGCCTGATAGGCGTTTGCAGCAGGATGAGGCAGAACGCGACTGCCAGGCCTATGCTCACGGAACGCAACAGCAGGCGGACCACCTCCGGTAAATCCCGCTTGCCGAATGCTTGCGAGGTCATTCCGCTGGTACCCATCCTCAGAAAACCGAATATCCAGTAGATAATGTTGAACAGCATGCCACCTACGGCAATGGCGCCTATGTAGGCGGGCGAACCCAGATGGCCGACGATGGCTACATCAATCAGGCCGAGCAGCGGCACGGTGATGTTCGATACGATGGAAGGTAAGGCTATTTGCAGTATTTGTCTGTCTCTGGGCTTCATTTATATTATTTAATTCATTAAGGTCGGCAAAGTTAACTATTTTTCTACTTTCAACTATTGATGGTTACCGTAAAAATGCGTAGTTTTGTAGGTAGATTTCTATGAGGCTGATTGGGCTGTTAAACTATATATATACACTAAAAATGAAAACCTTAACGTTGCTTTTCTCCTTGTTCTTGATGTGTCCGCTGTCTGTCTGGGGACAGTCGGCAGATGAGTTGCTTTCGAAAGTGTCCGATGCACTTTCCGAGGGTAAAGATGACTATGCGGTGAGTTTGTTTCGCCAGGCGGCAAATGCCGGTGAGGATAGGACGGAAATGTTCTACTGGACCAATGTGGACAAGAGCAGTGAGGTGGCTCCCCGTCTTGCGGATGTGCTGGCTGTGCACTACAAGGAAATGCGGAATTACGATAAAGCCTACCTCTTCTATAAGGAGTTCTTGCAGCGTCATCCCGAAGACGTACCTGCACTTGTCTCTTGTGCCGAAATGGAGATGATGCGGGGAAAGGAGAAAGATGCCTTGAAAACCTATGAAAAGGTATTGATGCTGGATGCCGACAATCTCCAAGCCAATATTTTCTTAGGAAATTATTATTATCTCCAAGCCGAGAAGGATAAGAAGAAGCTCGAAGAAGACTATAAAAAGATAACTTCCCCCACAAGGATGCAGTATGCACGCTATCGCAACGGATTGTCAGACGTGTTCACCAATAGCTACGGCAAGGCTAAGGCATACCTGCAACGCGTGCTTCAGGTATTCCCCTCCATGGAAGCAGGCAATACGCTGGAAAAGATAAAGAAGATGGAGCTGGAGCTGAAATAGCTGTCCGCATTCCGACTAATAGGAAGGGGCTGTTTGTCTCTTATTTCTCTCCGGTCTCTTTTAATCTCTTCAGATATTCCGAAGGTATGCAGCCGAATTCTTCCTTGAAGCATTGCCGGAAGTAGAACAGATTGTTTATACCTACCTTGAATGCTATTTCCGAAATGTTGTATTTGCCTTCCAGCAGGTATTGCTCGGCGTGTTTCATCCTTATCTTGCGGACATATTCGTTGGTGGAAAGTCCGGTAAGCGCTTTCATCTTGCGGTAGAGGGTGGAATTGCTCATGCACATTTTATCCGAAAGATAGCTGATGTCTATTTTGTCTGAAGAAAGCCGTTCCTCTATCAGCTGGTTTATCTTGTGGATAAACTCGTTGTCCAGCTTGTTGAGCGATTCTGTAATGACAGCCGCTTTATTGCTTATGGCGGCATTGGCGCTGAAATGGTTTGCCAGGTTGCGCCGCGACTGGAGCAGGTTTTCTATACGGCTATGCAGCAGGCTGGCGCTGAACGGTTTGGTGAGGTAGGAGTCGGCACCTACCTGGTAGCCTTCCTCTTTGTCGCGCAGCGAGTCTTTGGCTGTCAGCAGTATAATGGGTATGTGGCTGGTGCGCACGTCTTTTTTCAGCTCACGGCACATCTCGTTTCCGTCCATTACCGGCATCATAATGTCACTGACGATGATGTCAGGTATTTCTTTCAGGGCGCTTTCCTTGCCCAGCTTTCCGTTGGCGGCAGTCTTTACTTCAAAGTGGTCGGAGAAGGATTCGGCTATATAGTCGCAGATGTCCGGATTGTCTTCCACTACCAGCAATATGGGTTTGTCGCTGGATGAAACTTGATTTACTTGTGCCTCTTCTATATGCTGGACGTTGCTTTCCTTTTCCTGCGAATCGGCATGCAGTGCCTGCGGGTAACTGTTGTCGGTAAGCAGGCTGACGTAGAAGGTACTACCTTGATTGGGAGCACTCTCTACGCGGATTTCCCCTTCGTGTAGGGCTACGAGGTTTTTCACCAGAGAAAGTCCGATACCGGTACCCGAAGCCTGGTGTTTGCCGCCTTCCTGGTAATAACGGTCGAATATGTGGGGTAGTGCCTCCGGCTTGATACCGTATCCCGTGTCGCTGACCCGGATTTCCGTATAGTTCACTTCGGCACGTTCCACCTGTCGGATACCGATGCTGATGCTACCCTTTTCCGTGTACTTTAGGGCATTGGATATCAGATTGTCCAGGATGGTCTGGATAATTTCCTTGTCGAAGTATATAGGCATATGCTCTTTCTCCACCACCAGCCGGATATCGACGGCTGGCTTCCGGTTCAGTTCCTTGTACTTCAGGCCTATCTCGCGGATAAGGGGTACGAGGTTGTCCCGGCTCACGCAGAGTTTCTTGTTCTGGGTCTCGGTCTTTCTGAACTCCAATATCTGGTTGATGAGGTTCAGTAGCCGGATGGCACTTTGGTGAATGACGGATATCTTCTGTGCGTCTTTGGTGGATAGTGTATCACTTTTCTGTATGTCTTCCAGCGGACCCAGTATCAGCGTAAGCGGGGTGCGCAGTTCATGGGTGATGTTGGTGTAGAAGCGCAGGCGTTCGTTGTTCAGTTCCTGCTCGTGTTCGTGGCTCTGCTTCTCCAGTTGGTACAGTGCTTCAGCATCCAGTCTTTTCTTGTAGGCATAGAGTATAGAGAAAAGGATGATAAGGGACAGCAGGATATAGAATGACTTTGCCCACCAAGTAAGCCAAAGGGGTGGGGCGATGCGGATGTTCAATGAGGTGGTTGCGTCCGACCATGCTTGGTTGCGCATGCGCGTTTTCACTTGGAACTGGTATTTCCCGGGAGGAAGATTACGAAAGGTGACATTATTGGGGTCTGTAAGCGTATACCAGGAGTTCTCGAGTCCTTTCAGCATATAGGCATATTCCACTTGGTTGACCAGGGCATAGTTCTGGATGTTGAACCGGATACTGAAACTATTCTGTGTATATTTCAGTTGCACGTTCTTCTGTCCGTTTAAGGCAATGGTGCTCTGTCCGTTTTCCGGTTTGTTCAGCGGGTCGGTAATTTCAATGTTGGTGATGAATGCGGGTGGTGATTTGCGTTCCTGCAATACAACTTCCGGGTTGAAGTAGCACAGACCGTTTATAGAGCCGAAGTAAAAGTTACCGTCTTGTCCGTAGGCTACACTGCCCCGACTGAAGCTTCCCATGGGGAGGTTGTCGTGATAGTCGTAGTTATAGAAAATGTCTTTACTGTCCACAAGACAGCTGATACCTTTGTTGGTGCTCACCCAAATATTTCCTGCCTTGTCCTCACCGATGGCTTGTATGTGGGTGTTAGCCAGTCCGCTTTCACGTTGGTATACTTTGTAGTTTCTGTCTGTCAGGGAGGGGAAGCATACCAAACCTTCACCCGTGGCCACCCACAACCGCTTTCTGCTGTCTTCGTAGAGAGCATTGATGGTATTGGAGGGGAATTTGGCCAGGACGTTGAAGAGCTGGATGCTTTGGAGTTGAGGGTCATAGAGGCCCAGGCCTCCTCCGAAGAATCCTACCCATACTTGGTCTTCGGAATCCTTCAGCACACAGCGGGCCAGATTGTTCTCCAGATTGTAGTGTGCCTTGATTGTCTTGCTGTCACAATCTATAAGATAGACGCCTTCGCTGGTTCCGACCCAAATGTTTCCCTGCTTGTCTTCATGAAAGGAACGTACGTCAGTGCGTGACTTGTCTTCGGAGAAAATCTGCCGGAAGCTTTGGCTCTTGGGGTTGTAGTAGGCTATTCCTCCATAAAAAAGTCCGAACCATAATCCTCCCTTCGAGTCGCACAAGGCTGCCTGCACCGTATTGCTTCTGAATTTCTTGTTGTCAGCATTGTATATGGCTATTCGTCTTCCCTTGTTGAATACGTTGATTCCTCCTCCATCGGTTCCTATCCAGAGGTTACCGGCTTTGTCCATACAGACACCGGAGGCTATTTTACTGTTCAGGCTGTTGTTGGTGGATGGAAAAGGAGAATATTTATAAGTGCTGAAGAGTGACGGCTCGCGTTTTATGAAGTTGATGCCGCCTCCCCAGGAACCTGCCCATACATTACCGAAGGAATCTTGGAGCAGGCAACGGATACTGGAGTTGGACAAGCCGTATTCATCGTCTCCCTCCCGGATAGAAAGCGCATGAATCTGGTCCGACGAACGGAAAAGCTGTTGGGACAAATCCACTACGGCAATGCCGCCGAATTCCATGGCTATCCAAAGTCTGTTGTCATCCAGTTGGTGTATATCATATACACGGTGCGATATGCAGTTGGTTTTGTCGTCGAAGGGGATGAAACTTTCCGCTTCCGGGTTAAACAGTACCACTCCTCTATCGGTTCCTATCCATATGTTTCCGCTTTTGTCTTTGTAGACACATGTCACTTCGTTGCCGGGCAGGCTGTTGGGGTTTTGCGGCTCGTGTGTGAAGTTCTTGACTGTCTTGTCTTTTATGGAAAGTATACTGAATCCCCGGTCCACATGCCCGATATAGAGTAGTCCGTTACCACCGTCTATGGCAGACCAGATATGGTTGCTTGCAAAACCCGGTACGGTTTCGGTATTGTAATGGGTGAATTGCCCGGTTTGCTTGTCAAAATAGTCCACGCCTTTCCAATAGGTGCAAATCCATAGGTTACCGTCGGAGGCGGCAATGATTTTGGTAATGTCGTCCGTAACCAGGCTTTTAGGGTTGTTTTCGTTGTGTCTGTAAGTGATGAATGAATCGTTGGCATAATTGTATGCATTGATTCCGGCACGCTGGGTTCCTATCCATAAGATGGAGTCGACGGGATCGTCCAGCAGACAGTTCAGTTCGTTGCCGGTGATGCTTTGCTTGCCGGTTGTTTCTTCTTTATAATAGGTAAGGAAGCGTATTCCGTCGAATTTATTTAAACCCTCTTCTGTGGCAAACCATAGAGAGCCCCGTTTGTCTTGGGCTATGCTTACCACATGGTTGTTGGACAGCCCTTCACGGATACTCAGATGTTTTATGGTATATGGCTGCGCGGATAGCAGGAATGGCAGGCATAGGAAAATGGAAAGTAGAATCTTCTTCATAACGGGTCGTTTTTCATTGCATGAGTCAAAAGTACAAATAAAATCTTTAGATGATGTGCACAAATCGTGCATTGACAGATTTATATGCCTTCTCTGCAAGATTTATACAGCTGTTGAATCGAAAATTGGCATATGTTTGCATTGCCGATTATTATAAATCGGAACAAAATGTACTTTTTTGTTTAACTTTAATAATAATATTTATGAAGAAGCATTTCTTTAACGCCACTTTCTGGGCGTTGTTATCGCTGGCTTTATGGACTACTGGATGTAGTGACGATGACGGATACTCTGATGTAGACGGGCAGATTCCGACAATGACATTGGTGACGGATCATATTGAATCCGGTGCCGGCCATCGTTTTACCATTGAGGGTTCGTTGGCTGACCAGGATGGAATTGTATCCGTCAATCTGCAATGTGCCGATCTTTATCTGAACAAGACCATTGATTTGGTCGAAATCTATGGAGCTCCCCAAACGGAGTATGAGTTGAGCTATTCTTATGACCTCAAGCGTGATGAAATCGGTGAACGCTTCACCGTGAAAGTGACCGTAACAGATGCGGGCGGGCGTGAAGTGTCGCAGGATGTGTTGATAACGATGGATGGGGACTTTGAGAATCCTACATTTACAATTGCCCCTGGTAAGGAGGTTACCGTACTGATAAAGGATGAAACAAAGTTCAACCTGAATTTCACGGTGAAAGATGACCGCATACTGGATTATGTACTCATTGAGATTCCTGGGGTAGAAGGTTTTGAAAGCCGCCGTATAGAGGCTGGCGGGCAATCTACTTTGAGCTTTACGGAGAAGATTATTCTGCCTAATGAGGTGAAAAGTTACGATGTGACTTTGACGGCTGTGGATGCCAGAGGCAATCAGACAGTGACCAATAGTACCATCAGTGTATCTGAAATGCCTGACTTCCCCAAAATGTATCTGGCCGATGTGGCAACCGTAGAGGAATTGAACAGTGATATTTTCGGTGTACCGATGGTGATTAACCATACGGGCGAGTACCAATATCGTGCACGTTATTATAATAAAGCTGCTGGTACGGAAATTTTCTTCTTACCGCAAAAGACAGACTTTACTCCTATCTGTTTTGGCCTTGATCCGGAGGATAATACAAAACTGACGGATGACCCGGAAACGGCTAAACCTATTGTCTTGGATGAGGCTGGTGTTTATTATGAAATAGACATCAATGTGAAAGAGTCTACTTATAGTATGCGCACGTACTCGGTGACAGAGGCTACAAATCCGATGAAATATGAATATGGAAAGCCTTGTTTTGACCGTTGGGAGAATGGGGAATCGTTCATTGATTTCTATATCGGTTGGGGAGGTTCTCCTCAGGATGCGGGAAATCAGTTGTTTGCCCAGGATAAAAATAATCCTCATCTTTTCTATTATCCGGAAAATGGAACTTGGACGCTGGAAGCCGGTGAAGAAATGAACTTCATCATATCCAATTATCATCCCGACGGATGGTGGGATCATGTGGAATGGCGGTGTGACGACTCTCAGAATGTAGAGAAGTTTGGTTACTTCAGTAAGAAAGGGGATGTGAATCCTAATTGGGAAGGCACCAATCAGCGTTGGGAAGACGGCTCGATGGTAGGTGACAACTGGATGAAGCCTACGGTTACGGTGACCGGCAACTACCGCTTTGAGTTTGACGCGCATTTGGGTCGCGGCAAGATTGTGCCTGCTAATTAAAAAGTAACATTAGATTTAAGATATGAAAAAGCAAATTCTATTATTATGTCTTGCGCTGATAAGCCTTTGCGGTTATGCGCAGCAGATAACGGTTAAGGGTGTGGTGACTTCGGCCACCGACCAGCAGCCGTTGATTGGAACTACAGTTCAAGTGAAAGGTACCGGTACGGGTACAATTACCGGTATCGACGGTGATTATACATTACCCAATGTAGACAAAAATGCAGTGTTGGTATTCTCTTCTATTGGTTTTGAGTCTCAGGAAATAGCTGTAGGTGGACGTACTACGATTAACGTGGTACTGAAGGAGGCTGCGGAATTACTGGATGAAGTGGTGGTTATCGGTTATGGTGCTGTGAAAAAGAGCGATTTGACCAGTTCTATTGCTACAGTAAAAGGCGATGAAATCACTGAAACCGTGACCGGTAATGCTATGGATGCTTTGCAGGGTAAGGTAAATGGTGTACAAGTCACCAGTGGTGGTGGCCCTGGAGCTACTCCGAAGGTGCTGATTCGTGGTGTAACTACCGTAAACGGTACGAATCCGTTGTATGTAGTGGATGGTATGCCGGTAGGTGACAATATCAACTTTCTGAATAGTAACGATATTGCTTCCATGGAAGTATTGAAAGATGCTTCGGCTGCCGCTATCTATGGTACACGTGCATCAAACGGTGTCATCCTGATTACTACAAAGAAAGGTAAGACTGGTAAAGCCCGCATCAATTGGAATTCTTCTGTTGGTTTCCAGACCGTGGCCAAACCTAATATTGCCGGTGCGGCTGAATATAAAGAAGTGTTCAATACCCGTTATACGAATGATGGCCTTTCTTCTATCTGGAACGATACGGGTGCTACGACCAATCCCGGTGGTACAGACTGGTGGGATACTGTAGTCAATAAAACAGCTTTGGTGCAGAACCATTCACTTAGTGTTGCCGGTGGCTCAGAACAGTTTGTTTATAACTTTAGCGTGGGCTATTATCGTAACAACTCACAGTTTGATGTAGGTTATTGGGATAAGATAAATATCCGTCTGAATACTGAATATACATTTAATAAGTATGTAAAATTGGGAGTTGATATTGCTCCACGTGTCGAATCATGGGATGATACCCCAAACCAGTTCTCGGCAGCCATGGCTATGGACCCGACAACTCCGGTATTCCGTCCGCAGGACCAATGGGAGGATAATGAGTACAACAACTATCAACGCTCTTACAACAACCAGGAGTGGAATCCCGCCGGTTCAATTGCCCGTAGCAATGCTCATTCTCGCGAGTTGGGTGCCATTCTGAATACCTATCTGCAGGTAAACCCGATAGAAAAGCTGACGTTGCGCACCCAGTTCGGTGCCAATGCACACTATCGCCGTTCTGATTCATTCGTTCCGAAGTTCAATATGGATCCGTTGGAGAAACAAGACTTGAACGAAATCACCCGCCGCAATCAGGAGTGGTTTGACTGGAACTGGACGAATACAGCCACTTACATGGACACTTTCGCTGAAAAGCACAACTTGAATGTAATGGCTGGCTTTACTGCCGAACGTTTTGCATGGTACAATACTCAGGCACGGCGTGATAATGTTCCCAATAATCTGGACCAGATGCAGGAAGTGAATGCCGGACAGCAGGGTACGGATGAGGCCAACGGTGAAACCACTTACAATACACTGGTTTCTTTCCTGGGCCGTGTCATGTACAACTACGATAACCGTTACTATATCTCGGCATCTCTTCGTGCTGACGGTTCTTCCCGTTTCCCGAAGGGCAGCAAATATGCCCTCTTCCCGTCTGTTTCCGCTTCCTGGCGTGTCATCAGTGAGGCATTTATGCAGGACCAGGACATCTTCAGTGACCTGAAGCTTCGTGGAGGCTGGGGCCGTGTAGGTAATCAGAATATTAACAATAATGCTACCCTTACTTTGTTGAGCGAAACCCAATACTATTATGGCAATACGTTGGCAAATGGTTACTTCGTGTCTACAGTAGGTAACAACCAGTTGAAGTGGGAGACTGTGGAAGATTGGAACGTAGGTGTGGATATGTCATTCCTTAATTCACGTTTGGGTGTAACATTCGAATATTTCCAGAAAAAGTCCATTGACATGCTCTACCAGAAACAGAACATCCTCTCTTTGGGATATGATAACTGGAACAGCCAGATTTGGATGAACATCGGTAGTATGCAGGCCCGCGGTTGGGAAGTGGGACTTACCTGGCGCGATGAAATCGGCAAGGATTTCTCTTACGATCTTGGTCTGAACCTTTCTGCCGTGCGCAACAAGGCCATCAAGTTCTCGGGCGACGGTCCTATCAATGTCGGTGGATTCAATAGCGACCAGATTATCCGTAACGAAGATGGTGGTTTTATCTCCCGTTTCTACGGTTACGTGGCCGATGGCTTGTTCCAGAATTGGGAAGAGGTGTATGCGCACACTGACGAACACGGAACACTGATTCAGCCCAATGCAAAACCGGGAGACATCCGCTTCAAGGACCGGGACCATAACGGAGTGCTCGATGCCAATGACAAAGATTATATCGGTAATCCTTATCCTGATTTAATGATGGGTCTGAATATTGGTATGCGTTATAAGAACATTGATTTTGCAGCCAATTTCTATGGTACGTTCGGTAATGATATTTACAATGTCACCAAAGGACGCTACTCCGGTTCAGGTGGACAGAATGTCTGGGCAGGTACACTGGAGAAAGCATGGCATGGCGAGGGTACCGGCAATGATATTCCCCGTTTGTCGAGCAATGACTTGAACCTGAACTATAGCCGCGTTTCCAGTTTCTATGTGGAAGATGGTTCCTACTTGCGTTGCAAGCTGTTGCAGATAGGCTATACGCTTCCTAAGAAATGGGTTGGAGGTGCTGACTTGCGTCTTTCCTTCTCTGCACAGAATCCGTTTACCATTACCGGTTATTCGGGAATGGACCCCGAACGCCCGATGGTTGACGGTACTACCGACAGCTCTGGCAGTGCCATCAATACCGGTATTGACAACGTGGCTTATCCTAATCCGAGAACATTCTTGTTTGGCATTGACTTCAAATTTTAATTCTTGATTATCCATGAAACGAATATTTACAATAGTAGTTCTGATTGCTTCGCTGGTGTTTACCTCTTGCGAGGACTTCCTGACGGAAGACGTACGCGGGCAATTGAACGTGGACACTTATTATAAGTCCATAGAAGAGTGTGAATCCGCAGTCACGAGCTGTTATCAGGCCATGACATATGGAGGATGGTGGCAAATCAACACCGTGTGGTTACTTTCCGAAATGTGTGGAGATGATGCCTGGATGGGGAATACCTCTCAGTCTCAGAGTGATTATATCTCATTGGCGCATTATCAGGGAAACGGTGCCAGCAATGGCCCTATCTCCAATTTTTGGCAGTACCGTTACAAAGGTATTTTACGTTGTAACATAGCCATAGATCGCATTGCGGCTCTCGAAACCCAAGAGACAGAAACCAGAGACCGTCTGGTGGCAGAAGCCCGTTTCCTGCGTGGCTACTATTACTTCGAACTGGTGAGAAATTTTGGCGGGGTGCCCTTGATGACCAGTTTCCAAATGCCGGAAGAAGTGGAGGGAACAGAACGTGCTACGGCAGAAGCCGTGTACAAATTCATAGAGGATGACCTGATGGCAGCTGCCGAAATACTGCCGCAACGCAGTACTGCGCAAGTAGGGCATGCTACCCGTGGCGCCGCTTTAGGATTATTGGGTAAAGTGTACCTCTATCAGGAGAAATGGCAGGCTGCCCATGATGTGTTGAAGACTGTGATAGATGAAGGCGAATACCAATTGCTTCCCGATTTCGGGCAGGTATGGAATGTCGACTATGACAACAGTGCGGAGAGCCTTCTGGAAATCCAGTATGAATATCATCCCACTTTGGGCTTAGGAGGGGCGCTTGCTACGGTAACCGGTGCCCGTAATGGTCCTGGTGATGGTTGGAGCTGGTGTCAGCCTACGGCAAATTTGGAGCAAGCTTATATTGAGGCCGGTGATACGGAACGTTTGAAATGGACAATAATCAAGTCGGGCTGTACGGAAATTGCCGGCGAAGACCAATTCGAGGATTTCATTGACGCAAGCAAAGCGTTGAATAAGTATCAGGAATATCTTGATAAATATGGTTGGGACCCCAATTGCTATATTATCAATCCCGCTGACCATAAGTCTGCGCGTATCATCCGCAAGTATTTCCTGCCGATGAAATATCGTGCTCAAGGCGATGCAACGGCTTACGCCACGGACAAGAGTCCTTTGAATCACCGCATTCTGCGTTATGCCGATGTCCTTTTAATGTATGCTGAGGCTTGCAATGAACTGGGTGATGACGCTTCTGCCCGCGATGCTCTCAATCAGGTGCGCAGACGGGCCAAGTTGGATGACGTTACGGCAAGTGGAAAGGCATTGCAAAGTGCCATTCGCCTGGAGCGCCGTTTGGAATTGGCTTTCGAGCAGAACCGTCTGTATGATATCCGCCGCTGGACTGATACAAATGGTAAAAAGATGATTAGCAATATCCTGGGACCGAACGGTTCCTTTGTGAGGTGGAACACTGAAGAGGCTACCCGTGACGCTCTTGAGTGGGAAAATCAAGGTGAAGCAAGTGACAAAGGCATCACTTTCAATGAAAACCGCGACATGGTGTTCCCCATTCCTTTGTACGAAATCACGATGTCCAACGGTTCCATTACCCAGAACCCGGGTTGGAATTAAACACATTCTGATGAAAACAGATTGTTGCAGGAACTGATTATTCAATAGGTCTTTATATTCTGTCGCGGATAGTTTGCAATGGATTATCCGCGGCAGTTTTTTAATCCAAAATAATATCATGAATTTGAGACACATTTTTATTCTTCCGGCACTGCTTGCTGCAATGGCTTGCAGCGACGATTCTCCCGTTACGCCGGATACTCCAGACACTCCTGAGGGTCCGGACATTACAAACAGCGTAGAGAAACTGGTGAGCATCGATGCCGGACAGACTTTCCAGACAATAGCCGGCTTTGGCGCTTCGGACTGTTGGTCGCCTGCCTTTGTGGGCAAGTCATGGACTTCGCACCGTGCGGGGATTACGGAACTGCTTTTTTCTTCAGAGATTGTGGGCGGCAAGCCGAAAGGAATCGGCCTTTCCCAATGGCGGGTGAATCTTGGTGGCGGCAGTGCCGCGCAAGGTGAAGCCAGCGGCATCGAGGATAAATCCCGTCGTGCGGAATCCTATCTTACGGATGACTTGACGTACGACTGGACCCGTTGCGAGGGACAACGTTACTTCATGGACCGTGCCAAGGAGCTGGGATGTAACAATTTCGTTCTTTTCAGCAATACACCTCCTGTGCAGTACACCTATAATGGAAAAGGATTTTCCGCCAGAGGGGGACTTTCTAATCTGAAACCGGAACATTATGGTGACTTTGCAGGATATATGGCCGATGTAGCGGCCCGTTATACCGCTGAAGGCTATCACATAAGCCATATCTCGCCCGTCAACGAGCCGCAGTACAACTGGGACAGCGGACAGGAGGGCAGTGGCTGGACCAATGACGAAGTGGCTGCACTGGCACGCGAGTTGGATATGTCGTTGGATGACCGGGGGCTTTCCACAGACATTCTCTTGGGCGAATCCGGTGATTGGGAGTATCTGTATAAAGTGAAAGGCGATGCCAACCGCAGTAATGTATTCTCAGCTTTCTTTACACCCGGCTCTTCCGCCTACGTGGGTGACTTGGCACACGTGAAGAATCTCATTTGCGGACACAGCTATTGGACTGACGGCACATGGGACGGTATGCGCAACGTGCGCAAGCAAGTGGCCCAGGCTGCCGGTCAGTATAATCTGGATGTTTGGCAGAGTGAATGGAGTATGCTGGGCGATAATTACAGCAGTTCCGAATTCGTGGGCTACGAGCAGGCTTCTGAGATGGATATCGCTTTCTACATGTCGAAGGTCATCCACAATGACCTCACTGTGGCTGGAGTGTCTTCCTGGAGTTACTGGACATCGATGGATGTTTCCCGTTGGGGGCATAAGAACCGTTTTCTCTTGATTTCGCTGGTACCTGCCGGTGGCGAGTATGGTGATATAGAGCAGGAGGGAAGCTATCAGGCTACTGCCACTCTTTGGGTACTGGGCAATTACAGCCGCTTTATCCGTCCGGGATACCGCCGTATTGCCCTCGACTTGAACGAATCGCGTACTTTTTTCGGTTCCGCCTGGCTTTCTCCCGAGGGGGATAAGGTAGTGGCCGTCTATACAAACATGTCTGATAAGGCGGTTCGCTTAGGTGAAACGCATGTGGGATGGAGCAATGAAGCGAAGTCAATAGCTACTTATGCAACTACCGGTAGCAAGAATCTGGTGGAAGGAACGGTGGCGGCAGGCAAGCAGGTGATTCTGGAAGCCAAGAGTGTGACAACCGTGGTGTATAGCCTGAAGTAAGGAATTAGTTTAACTTCAAAGAAAATCTATATGAAAATGTATTTTAAGAATAACAGGACTGCTCTTATCTTTTTGCTGGCAATGCTGGTCGTTGCTCCGATAAAGGCGCAGGTGGCATTTGGCGATGCCGCAAAATTCAATGACGGATGGCTGTTCCGGCTGACGGACGACTCGGCTATTGTCCGGACTGACTATGACGACAGCGAATGGCGGAAGCTTTCTTTGCCACACGATTGGTCCATAGAGGGGCAATTGTCGCCCACACTGGCCAGTTGCACCGGGTACCTGCCGGGTGGGATAGGCTGGTATCGCAAACACTTCAGGGTTGAAGACAACGCAACACGTCATTATATCTATTTCGAAGGGGTATATAACCGGAGCGAGGTTTACCTGAACGGGCATCTGCTTGGCAGGCGCCCCAACGGCTATGTATCGTTTCTTTACGACATGACCCCTTACCTGAAGGAAGGCGACAATGTGCTGGCTGTCCGTGTAGACCATAGCCGTTATGCCGATTCACGTTGGTATACGGGGTCGGGCATCTATCGCGATGTATGGCTGGTGGCTGCTCCCGATACACATATTGCGCAATGGGGTGTGGGCTGGCATGCCGCTTCGCTGACAGACAAGCAAGCCGTCGTTGCGGTCGATGTAGAGGTGGAGAAGCACAAGGCAACTTCCGACAAACTGGAACTGAAGGCTTCACTGTACGATACTGCCGGAAAGAAGGTGGCACAACGCCGTGTGCGTGTTGCCGATGGAAAAGAGGGCATTGCCAAGCAAAGTCTTGACTTGAAAGTGTCCAAACCCCATCGTTGGAATCTGGATAATCCGTATCTGTATACATTGAAAACCGAATTGCTTGCCAATGGCAAACGCATTGACGGCAGTGAGACCAAAGTGGGACTGCGTACGCTGGAATTTGATGCCAACAAAGGTTTTGCCCTCAACGGCAACTGGATGAAGGTAAAAGGTGTATGCCTGCATCATGATGCAGGAGTGCTGGGTGCAGTAGTGCCGCCGGAGGTATGGGAACGCCGCCTGAATAACTTGAAAGGGATTGGCGTAAATGCCATCCGCATGAGCCATAACCCACAAGCCCCCGTTCTTTATGAACTGTGTGACCGCCTGGGATTTCTTGTAATGGATGAAGTCTCTGACGAATGGGAGTTTCCGAAACGCAAATGGGTACAAGGCTGGAATGTGGGTACTCCGAGTTATGACGGTACTTTCGACTTCTTCGAGGAGTGGATAGAACGGGACGTAACCGATATGGTACGTCGTGACCGCAATCATACCTGTATTTTCTTGTGGAGTATCGGCAATGAAGTGGATTATCCGAACGACCCTTATTCGCATCCCGTTCTTGATGGAGCTAAAATCAACCAGCCTATGTTCGGGGGCTATAAGCCGGATGCTCCCGATGCCATGCGCATCGGAACCATAGCAAAGCGTCTGGCTGCCTGTGTACGTGCCGTGGACACTTCCCGTCCCGTGACCGGAGCTTTGGCGGGTGTCGTGATGTCGAACGAGACGGAGTATCCCGATGCTGTGGATGTGGTGGGGTATAACTATACGGAAAACCGCTACGACCAAGACCATGCCACTTATCCGGACCGCATTATCTATGGAAGCGAGACGGGTTCGGGGCTTGATGCCTGGTATGCCGTCCGCGACAAGGATTTCATCTTCGGGCAGTTCATCTGGACCGGTACGGATTATCTGGGTGAATCGGGCAGATGGCCGTCCCGCGGTTTGTACACGGGTTTGCTCGATTTCGGAAGTTTCCCCAAGCCACGCGGACATTTCCGGGCTTCGTTGTGGTGCGAGAATCCGGTCACGTATGCAGGAACATATCCGGTATATGCCCATCCCAAGCATCCCGAGCATGTATTCCTTTCGCCTGATGCATGGGACATCTGGAACTATGACGAGGGGCAGAACATACGTGTGGTGTGTTATACCAATGCTCCGCAGGCGCGCTTGCTGCTCGATGGCAAGGTGGTGGGCGAGATGAAACCCTATGATGAAAAGACCGGCATCATCTACTGGGATATTCCTTTCCGGGCCGGCGAGCTTCGTGCTGAGGGTTGCGATAAGGAAGGAAATGCCTTGTCAGGCTATTCCATCCGGACATCCGGACGTCCTTATGCCATTTGTGCCACGGCAGACCGCACTATTTTGTCCGGCGACCGCGTCACTGCGCACATCACCGTAGAGGTGGTTGACGAAGAAGGTACTGTTGTGAAACTTGGCGACAATGAAATTACGTGTACAGTTGAAGGACCGGCGCGTCTGCTTGGGCTCGAAGGCTCTGACAACAGTGACATGAGTGATTATACCGATAACCGTCACCGCGTATACCACGGGCGTTTGCTGGCCTATATACAGACTACCGGAGGAGAGGGGCAGGTTAAGGTAAAGTTTGCTTCCCCCTTTCTGAAAGGAACTGAAGTAAAGTTTGAAGTAAGGCAGTAGTACACTGCTATGGACTTATGTTTGTGCCATCGCATTGGCAAGTCTGTGCCAGTATGGTGGCACAACTTTGCCAATGCGATGGCACGGGTTGTACATTTCTTACAGAATGTATTGCACTTCCTTGAACAGATATTCCCGTTCACTTCCTCCTTCATCCTCCAGCACGAACCGTCCGTCTTGCTCTACCCGCAGCAACCGGGCAAGGAACTTGCCGTTGGCATCTTCATAAGGGTGCAATCCCCGGCGACGGAAAAGGGAGCGGGCATACCGTGTGGATATCTCGTCGGAGTAGACGGCGAAGTCCTCCATTTGGAGGCTGTTGTAGTAGATTTGTACACGTCTTAGGATATGGGCAAGGATTTCATAACGGTCGTGCTCCTTTCCGGTGATTTGTTTCAGTGAGACGGGGTTGGGAGCATCACTGTTGAAGACTTCCTGGTTGATGTTGATACCGATTCCGGCAATGCTGCGCCTGATATGATGTCCGGAAAGGTCGTTCTCTATCAGTATGCCGCAGATTTTCTTGTCTTTCCAATATATGTCGTTCGGCCATTTGATGGTGATTTCATCAGACCATCTGCTCAGCTCTTCCTTAATGGCGAGGGAAACGATTTGTGAAAGGATGAACTGCCGGCGGGCTTCCAGAAAAGAAGGGTAGAGTACAAAGCTGAAAAGCAGGTTCTTGCCTTCTTCAGCTTCCCAGGTATTGCCGCGCTGGCCTTTACCGGCAGTTTGGAACTCGGCAGTCACGGTTGTTAGTTCGGCAACGGATTCTTGCAACTGGTTGCAAAGCTGGCTGAGGTATTGGTTGGTCGATGCCGTCTCGTCCAATGCCACCAGCGGGAACGGGAATGTGTCAGGGCAGGGCTTCATATTCGGTACGCATTTTTTTGGTGAACTTCTTCAATACTTCTTCCACGGAGTGGTCTATCAGTTGCTTCAACAGTTTGTCGTCGACGTCACCGTCAAGGAACACCTGGTTCCAGTACTTTTTGTTGAAGTGATAGGCACCTTCGATGGCAACATAGTGCTCCCGCAGTTCGAGTGCATATTCGGGGTCGCATTTCAGACAAATCTTGTTGGCGCTTTCCAGGTCGATAAGTGCAAACATTTTATTCATGACTTTCATCACGAGCGAGTATTCGTCAAACGGAAAGCATTCCGTGACGGCTTTTTTGCTGAGGCAATATTCGCGGGCGGTTTCGATGTCCATGATGGTATTTACGGTTTTACGGTTTACAATTTACGATTGAAATAACTCTTGCTTGTCAATTTTCAACTCTCAGAACATCGGCGGATAGAAGGCTTCTTTGAGATGCTCTATCCTGAATGCACCCGGTTCGCCTACAGCCGTTATGATGTCGAAGCGGACGGGTGCATCCAAGCAGAAGTGCTTGATATAGGCATCGGCCGCTACGACAATACGTCGTATTTTCTGCCAGTTCACGGCATCCTGCGGCTCAATGTAATCCGTATTGCTACGGGTTTTCACTTCCACAATAATCAGTTCCTTATCTTTGTCGGCTACAATATCCAGCTCAAGGTGATTCTTCCGCCAGTTACGGTCACGTATGGTGTAACCGTTCTGTTCCAAGTATTTGGCAGCGGCGTCTTCACCGGCTTTTCCAAGAATATTGTGTGCACTCATTATTCTGCGTGTCTGGCAGGCATCAGCATACCGTCGTGTCCAGGACGGAAGATAGCGGGCAACTTATAAGTTTTACCATCCAATGTATTGACCACTGCACTGCGCGTTTGGGGGGCTGGATTTGTACCGGTAATCAGTTCAATGGCCTTGGCATACAGAGGTTCTTCATTGTTTCCATAATCTTTATGAATATAGAATACACCTTGTTCGTTATAAGGATTGGTTTCATCCATCAATATATCGGGTTCAAATCCTTTTTCATACTCCCCGAATCCTTTGGCGTTATAGCTTTGGAAGGTGATAGGAACAACACGATATGTGTTATTCCGGACAGTGTACTCCTCATATTCCATACCTACGTTCTTACCAGTGGTCTTTTCACCTATAAGTATTACGTCCAAATCTATTCCTTCTAAGGAATTAATGACGAGTTCACTGGCAGAGGCCGTTCCATTTCCGACAAGGCAGTAGACGCGGGGAAGGTTGAGGCTTCCGGCTGATAAGGAAGTACCCAAGTTGGGATAACTGGAGTATGCAAATAATTCATCTTCCCGTTTGTTATTGAGTTTTGCCATTCTTTCATCATTGTATCGTAAACTGCTGAATACTTTACCTTGAGAGGCAGTACCGGCAATACAAGTTGCTATCAGATTAGCCGACATGGTATGCCCACCACCATTGTACCGCAAGTCCAGAATCAAATCTGTGACGTTCTTGTTTTTAAAATCTTTGAAAACATTGAATAATTCTTGGTCAAAGCCTGCCTCGAACCCAGAATAAACGAGGTAACCGATTCTATGTCCTTCTATATCTTCCTTGACATTACTGAAGATGACGGGGTTGTTGTATGTGGCTTTGGAAGTTATGGTGTATTCCTTTTGCCCGGTAATGGTGCCTCCTTCTACGACATCTTCTGTCAAAGTATAGTTGATAGTTGCATCTGGTGACAATATGTCGTAATAGAAGTTATTAATATTGTTATTATTTATCTTCTTTCCATTTATCAGGCTTATCATTGCTCCTCGTTTGAGTCCAGCTTCGGAGGCCGGTGAATCGGGATATACACCTTGGAGGCAGAAATAAATGGTATTTTCTGCTTGTGTGCCAATGCTTATGGGGGTTATACCGGTGATACCGAAACTATATGCCAGTTCCTTGTTTACAATTTTGGTGGTACGGGTTGAACTAATATTGGGCAATAGCTGGATATAAGAGAAAAGATTATAATATGTCTTGCCGTCGCTACCGACATATGTTTTTTTATCCAATGTATTGGTAGTCATACTTCCCAATGCATCATAGAAGAAGTCTTCATAGCCTTTGTTATGGTCAAGATTCAACGTTTTGTATTCATCGTTCCAGAGATACATTTCCCTCAGATATTCATCAACTTTTGCGTTAATCTCCATATCTTCAGTGGTTTGGGGAACACTGGTCCCCTTTTGTGTAACTTCAAAACTTGCAGGAGAATAGCCGTCTATATTAATGGAAATTCTGGCTGTCCGGTCGGTGGTGGAACTTGTACTTACAGATAATTTCAAGGTGCTTTGTCCTTTTGTACCCGAGGTCGTATTCAGTTTGCACCAATCCGCTCCTGAGGTGACGGAAGCTACCCATTTGGCTGCAGCATTGAAGCTTACAGACAACTCATTATCCTGGCTGATCTCCAGGGATTTTCCCTCTGTCCAACTCTGATTGGTTATGCCGGTATTAAGTTTATTATCGTCATCGTCACTACATGAGATAAAACTTATACTGAACAATGTGAGTAGAAAGAAACTAAGATAATTTACATGTTTCATACCTTTTAAATTTAGAACTCTCCAAAAATACGTTTTTAATTACTAAATTAAAATGTTTTTAAGAAATACTTTAAGTTTACCGGTCAAAAAAATATTTCAGTGCTATTTAAGTGTTTCCGATATAAAAATTACGTAGGTTCGTTTTGTTTTTACAGAAGTAAAAGTAATTTTGCAGGAAATATGAGAAAGAGAGATAAAACGTGTGCGAAAGCAACGCCCGAAGAACCGAAACGCGAGCAGCGCATGGTATGCCTGATGAGCGAGGAAGAGCAGCGGATTGTGGACCGTTATCTGGAGAAATACAAGATAACGAACAAGTCGCGTTGGCTGCGGGAGACTATTCTCATGTTTATCCATAAGAATATGGAAGAGGATTATCCTACTTTGTTCGGTGAGCACGACATGAGGAGGTGAAAATTAAAAATTAAAGGGGGTGGCGTTGGACGATAGCTATTATATGAAGCAGGCGCTTTTGGAAGCCCATAAGGCCGGTGAACGGGGAGAAGTTCCCGTAGGTGCAGTTGTGGTGTGCAAGGACCGTATCATAGCTCGTGCCCATAATCTGACGGAGACTTTGACGGATGTCACCGCCCATGCCGAGATGCAAGCCATTACCGCTGCCGCTGCAACTCTTGGCGGCAAATATCTGAATGAATGTACTCTCTATGTCACAGTGGAACCCTGCGTGATGTGTGCCGGTGCCATTGCCTGGGCACAGATGGGGCGTCTGGTGTTTGGCGCCGAAGATGAGAAAAGAGGGTATCAGCGCTATGCCTCGCAGGCATTGCATCCCAAAACACAAGTAGTAAAAGGAATTCTGGCAGATGAATGTGCCGCCCTGATGAAAGAGTTCTTTGCCGCCAAGCGCAAATAATCTCTAATCCTTTATCCCTAATCCCTACTCCTTGATTTCTTCAAAATCCACATACTCTCCCTCGTCTTTGGAGAACAGTTTCTTGTGGCGGGGACGTATTTCACCTTCTTCAGTTTGTGCCTCCTCAGACGATTGTCTATTATCATTGTAGGAATACCCTCCCGGCTGGTAATTACCATTTCCTTTTTGGTAGGGACCGGAGTTGGAGGAAGTACGGCGTCCGCCCAATCCGAATATGTTCCGGATGACAGTACCGATAATGCTGAGGCCAATGAGCAGAATGGCAATTATGATGATGAATAAAAATCCTAAAATATGAAACATGGGCTAATGTCTTTTTATGTGTTCGTTTTCTGCGAACTTCAATACAACAACCGTGCCAAAGATTTGTTTATTTACTTTTCCTTGTAATAAGCGAAAGCAGTATATACCAGACGATGATTGCAGAAAAGCTGCAGATTCCCAAGAAGATGAGGAACGGAATGCAGACAAGCAGGAAAATGAAGCTTGTTTTATTGTCTTTCCATGACAGATTCTTGAATTTGAGTGAGAACATTGGAATCTCCGATACAAGCAGCCATGAGAAAAGGCAGACCAGCAGCAACAGATAAACCGGATGGAAATTGCTGCTCACCAGCCAGTCGTGAGCGCCCGTCACCAATGAAGCCCAGAACAAGGCGTTTGCCGGGACGGGAAGTCCTACGAAAGAGCTCGTCTGGCGGGTATCGTTGTTGAACTTGGCAAGCCGCAGTGCAGAGAATACGGACAAAAGAAATGCGAGATAGGGGAAAACGCCGGCCAAGCTTTCCATTGCGCCCGAATAGTCCATTTCCTTGAACAAGGAAAATACAATCAGGGAAGGGGCCACTCCGAAACTGACATCATCTGCCAGAGAATCCAAATCCTTGCCGATAATGGAGTGTGCGTCCAGTGCACGTGCCATCATGCCATCGAAGAAATCGAATACGGCACTGAAGATAATGAAAGCGAGTGCCCATTCATATCTGGCTTCGAATGCCATGACACAAGCAATACACCCGGAGAATAGGTTCAGGCAGGTCAGAGTATTTGGAATATGGCGGGTAATGCAGTTTGCCATTGTTGTTCTTTTATTATTTAAGTTTGGCTATCACAGTCTGATTGCCGGTAGTCAGTTGTCCTAGTTTAACGAATACTTCGGTGCCCAACGGTAGAAAGACATCCACGCGGGAGCCGAATTTGATGAAACCCATATGTTCGTCAATATAGCATTCCTCGCCCGGTTCGGCATAGGTCACGATGCGGCGCGCCATGGCTCCGGCTATCTGTCGTGCCATAATCTCCACGCCTTCCGGAGTTTCTATTACTACGGTGGAACGCTCGTTGTCGGTGCTGGCTTTGGGCAGCCACGCTTTCATGAACTTTCCGTTTTGGTGCCATACCTTCTTTACCGTGCCGTCTACCGGATACCAGTTGGCGTGTACATTGACCAGACTCATGAATATAGATACCATGATACGGCGGTCGTGGAAGTATTCGTTTTCCTCCACTTCTTCCACCACTACGATTTTACCGTCGGCAGGAGCTACCACGACTTTCTCCGTTTCTTGTCCGAACAAACGGATGGGGCAGCGGAAGAAGTTCACGAGTATGCCATATACTATGAGGCTGATGACCGCTACTACGTAAAAAGGAACTTTGCATTCCAATCCGAAGTAAAGGGCAGTGTTGACAGCCAGAATCAGAACCAGGCTGCCTGCCAATGTATGTGTTCCTTCACGGTGTATGCGTATCTTTTTTAATCTTTTTAATCGACCCATGTATATCGTATTTGCTAATTTAGATAGAAATTATCTGCAAAAATAGGCTTATTTTGAAAATCTAACAAGGATTTGGAGAGAGAAATGTGCATGTTGATAACTTTTTGGGAAATATTTTTGTTAGCTGTGATAGAGGTTGTAATTTTAGGCTCTCAATAGAAAGGATATATATGCAAGATTTTGTTCATTTACATGTCCATACCCAATACTCTCTTCTGGATGGTCAGGCAAGTGTCAGCAGGCTGGTTGACAAGGCCATGAAGGATGGTATGAAAGGCATTGCCGTGACCGACCATGGAAATATGTTCGGTATCAAGGAGTTCACCAACTATGTCAACAAGAAGAACAGCGGGCCAAAGGGGGAGATAAAGGACCTCAAGAAAAGGATTGCCGGTATTGAAAGCGGTGAGATAGAGTGTGAAGACAAGGAAGCGGAGATTGCCGATTGTCGTGCCAAGATGGCAGAAGCGGAAAGCAAGCTGTTCAAGCCGATTGTAGGCTGTGAAATGTATGTGGCCCGCCGAACCATGGATAAGAAGGAGGGGAAGCCGGACCAGAGTGGCTATCACCTGATTGTGCTGGCAAAGAATGAGAAGGGGTATCACAATCTGATAAAACTTGTATCGCATGCCTGGACAAGGGGATACTATATGCGTCCGCGTACAGACCGCAGTGAACTGGAAAAGTACCATGAGGGGCTGATTGTCTGCTCGGCTTGTATCGGTGGCGAGGTTCCTAAGAAGATTATCAATGACCAGCTGGAAGAGGCAGAAGAAGCTGTACGCTGGTATAAGAATCTGTTTGGCGATGATTACTATCTGGAGCTTCAGCGCCATAAAGCCACTGTTCCCCGTGCCAACCACGAAGCCTATCCGCTTCAGCAGAAGGCGAATGCCAAGTTGCTGGAGCTTGCCCGGAAATATGACATTAAGGTTATCTGCTCTAATGACGTCCACTTTGTGGATGAAGAGAATGCGGAAGCGCACGACCGCCTGATTTGTCTGAGCACGGGTAAAGATCTGGATGACCCTACCCGAATGCTTTATACCAAGCAGGAATGGATGAAGACAAAGGCTGAGATGAACGCCTTGTTTGAGGATGTTCCCGAAGCCTTGTCCAATACCTTGGAGATTTTGGACAAGGTGGAATATTATTCCATCGACCACGCTCCTATTATGCCTACGTTTGCTATTCCGGAAGATTTCGGAACGGAAGAGGGCTATCGGCAGAAATATACCGAAAAGGACTTATTTGATGAGTTTACCCAGGATGAAAACGGCAAGGTGGTGCTGGATGAGGATGCCGCCAATGCCAAGATAAAGCGTCTGGGGGGCTACGACAAGCTGTACCGTATCAAGCTGGAAGCCGACTATCTGGCAAAATTGGCATTCGACGGTGCTAAAAAACTGTACGGTGATCCCTTGTCCGACGAGGTGAAGGAACGTCTGGTCTTTGAGCTGTACATCATGAAGACGATGGGTTTCCCGGGATACTTCTTGATTGTGCAGGACTTTATCAATGCCGCCCGCACACAGCTGGGCGTTTCGGTAGGACCGGGACGTGGTTCGGCTGCCGGCTCGGCGGTGGCCTATTGCTTGGGCATCACGAAAATAGACCCGATTCAATACGACCTTCTGTTCGAGCGTTTCTTGAATCCCGACCGTATCTCTTTGCCTGATATCGATGTGGACTTCGATGATGACGGGCGTGGAGAAGTGCTCCGCTGGGTGACGGAGAAGTACGGGCAAGAGAAGGTGGCGCACATCATTACATATGGCACGATGGCGACCAAGATGGCCATCAAGGACGTGGCGCGCGTGCAGAAACTGCCTTTGAGCGAATCGGACCGTCTGTGCAAGCTCGTGCCGGATAAGATTCCCGACAAGAAACTCAACCTGCCCAATGCCATTGCCTACGTGCCCGAATTGCAGGCTGCGGAGGCTTCGCCCGATCCCCTGGTGCGCGATACGATGAAATATGCCAAGATGCTGGAAGGTAATGTACGCGGTACGGGTGTGCATGCCTGCGGTACTATTATTTGCCGTGACGACATCACGGATTGGGTACCCGTCAGCACGGCGGATGATAAGGAGACGGGCGAGAAGATGCTCGTTACCCAATACGAAGGTTCCGTCATCGAAGATACGGGACTTATCAAGATGGACTTCCTCGGACTGAAAACCTTGTCCATCATTAAGGAAGCCGTTGCCAATGTACGTCTGCACCGCGGCTTGGAACTCGACATCGACAAGATATCCATTTCCGACCCTGCTACCTATAAACTCTATTGCGACGGCCGCACCATCGGTACGTTCCAGTTTGAATCGGCCGGTATGCAGAAATATCTGCGTGAGTTGCAACCGAGCACTTTCGAGGATTTGATTGCCATGAATGCCCTCTACCGTCCGGGTCCTATGGATTATATCCCCGACTTCATCGACCGTAAGTGGGGACGCAAGCCCATCGAGTATGACATCCCCATCATGGAGAAGTATCTGAAGGATACCTACGGCATTACGGTCTACCAGGAGCAGGTCATGCTTCTGTCGCGTTTGCTGGCGGACTTCACCCGTGGTGAGTCCGATGCCTTGCGTAAGGCGATGGGTAAGAAACTGCGTGACAAGCTGGACCACATGAAGCCGAAATTCATTTCGGGTGGACAAAAGAACGGCCACGACCCGAAAGTGCTTGAGAAAATCTGGGCCGACTGGGAAAAGTTTGCGTCCTATGCCTTCAACAAGTCACATGCCACTTGCTATTCGTGGGTGGCCTATCAGACGGCTTTCCTCAAGGCCAACTATCCGGCCGAATACATGGCGGCGGTCATGAGCCGAAGTTTGGCGAATATTACCGATATAACCAAACTGATGGATGAATGCAAGGCAATGGGCATCAATACATTGGGGCCGGATGTGAATGAAAGTAACCTGAAGTTCACCGTGAACAAGGAAGGCAATATCCGTTTTGGTCTTGGCGCGGTGAAAGGGGTAGGCGAGGGTGCTGTGCAGAGCATCATGGAGGAACGCGAGAAGAATGGTCCTTTCAAGGGTATATTTGATTTTGTGCAGCGTGTCAATCTGACAGCCTGCAACAAGAAGAATCTGGAATGTCTTGCTTTGGCGGGCGGGTTCGACAGCTTCCCGGAGCTGAAGCGAGAGCAGTATTTTGCCGTAAATTCCAAGAACGAGGTCTTCCTCGAAACCTTGGTGCGGTATGGTAACCGTTACCAGGCCGACCAGGCTGCGGCTGCAAACTCCTTGTTCGGCGGTGAGAATGTGGTGGATATCGCCACTCCGGAAATACCGGTAGCGGAACGTTGGAGCGACCTCGACCGTTTGAACCGGGAGCGCGATTTGGTAGGTATCTATCTGTCCGCACACCCGTTGGATGAGTATTCCGTAGTTCTGGAGCATGTTTGCAACACTCACATGACAGAGCTGGAAGATAAGACGGCACTTGTGGGACGCGAAATAACAATGGGTGGCATCGTGACCGCCGTGCGTCGCGGTATCAGCAAAAATGGAAATCCTTACGGCATAGCCAAGATTGAAGACTATTCCGGTTCGGCAGAGCTTCCTTTCTTCGGAAATGATTGGGTGACCTATCAGGGGTATCTGGGTGAACGTACCTTCTTGTTCATCAAAGCCCGTTGCCAGCCCAAGCAATGGCGGCAGGATGAGTTGGAGCTGAAGATAACCTCCATGGAACTGTTGCCTGACGTCAAGGAGAAACTGATTGAGAAGATAACCATTCTCATTCCGCTGAGTGTGCTGAACAAGGCTTTGATAACTGAACTGGCAGAACTGACCAAGGAACGTCCGGGCAGTACGGAGCTTTATTTCAAAGTCAGAGATGAGGATAGCAAGATGACGGTCGATTTGATTTCCCGTCCCGTGAAGCTTTCCGTGGGGCGTGAACTGATTACTTATTTAAAAGAGCGTCCGGACCTTGAGTTCAGGATTAATTAGTTATCTTTGTTGGAAAACGAAGATAGGCTGCACCTCGGCATAAAAAATGAACAAGTTCATTTTGTTTTGCATTCGGTTTGCACTATCTTTGCTTCGAAAGCGAAGGTTGATAAAACGCAATTGACAGTAAATTAATAATTATAGTTGACATTTAATATTAAAAGAAATGGCTTTAGAAATTACAGACAGCAATTTTCAAGAAATCCTGGCAGAGGGAAAGCCGGTCGTTATGGATTTCTGGGCACCTTGGTGCGGCCCTTGTAAGATGGTGGGACCAATCATCGATGAATTGGCTACTGAATATGAAGGAAAGGTGATTATTGGCAAATGTGACGTGGATGAGAACGGTGATGTGGCTGCCGAATATGGTATACGCAACATCCCTACAGTCTTGTTCTTCAAGAATGGAGAGCTGGTGGACAAGCAGGTAGGTTCTGCTCCGAAATCTGCTTACGTGGCCAAGATAGAAGCGATATTATAAGGTACTATTTGACGATTTACGATTTACCCTTTCGGCATCATGGCGCAGCTAAATAGTAAATAGTAAATCGTCAAATAGTCAATAACATTAACCCTTTAAGCAATAGTAAGTATGGGAATGGAAGACGATTTTTTGCAGAATGATGTCGATGATGAAAAGACCATCGAGTACATCAAGAATTATTTGCCGCAGGAGTTGAAAGAGAAGTTCTCTGACGACGAGTTCTATTATTTTCTCGATTTGATTGACGAGTACTATTCCGAGAGCGGCATCCTTGATGCACAGCCGGATGCGGATGGGTACATCGAGATTGATTTGGGGAAAATCGTGGACTATATTGTCAAGGAAGCCCATAAGGATGAGATGGGTGACTATGATCCGGAAGAAATCCTTTTCATCGTACAAGGTGAGATGGAATATACGGAATCTTTGGACGAAGAATAGTCTGTATCAAAAGTATAGGAAAATCGCGGATGGGCATGGCTTCATCCGCGATTTTTTGTTTTTATGTGACCGGTGGCGTATTCAGAAAAAAGAAGATGGACGTGCCGATGAGAATGACACCCAATACACCGTAGAACAGGCGGGCTTGTCGCCGCCCTACATTTTGTACGATAAACTGGGTGTTTCGGGCAGTAAAGAACCAGTTCCAGTCCAATATGGCTGCCAGCAAGGCGATGATGCCTGCGACGGCGAAAATCCCTTGAACGATGTATTGGCTCATCAGAAATAAGAATTAAGAATTAAAAATTAAAGCGGGGGAAAAGCATGCCTTATTATTCAAAGCTCTCTAACGTGACTTCCCGCTCTCCGTTCTCCACTTCTTCGATGGTGACCTTGATGGTGTTGCCCGGCAAGAGTTCCTCTACCAGCTCCGGCCATTCTATGAAGCAGAGGGCGCCGCTGTAGAAGTAATCTTCGTAACCCATGTCATACACTTCTTCCAGTTTCTTGATGCGGTAGAAGTCGAAATGGTAAATCAGTTCGCCGGCAGTGTCGGAACGGTATTCGTTGACAATGGCGAAGGTAGGGGAGGTGATGACGTCGGAAACGCCCAACTCCTCGCAAACGGCTTTGATGAAAGTTGTCTTGCCCGCCCCCATTTTTCCGTAAAGAGCGAAGACGGTATTATCACCCATTTCAGCGATGAACTGGCGGGCGGCTTCGTGAATCTGGTCTAATGACTGAATTTTGATTTCCATTGTGTCTTTTGATTTAGCGTTGCAAATATAGCCAAAAACTTTTTCCTGTCTTGCAAATGGCATAGATAATGATGGAAAAGAATATGATGGATGCACCCGAGGGGACATTCAAGTAGAAAGAAATCATCAGCCCGCCCAGGCAACTGAGGTAACCGATGCCGATGGAAAGCCAGATGATGCGGTGGAACCGGTGCGAGAACAAGTTGGCGGTCATCTGCGGAACGGTGAGCAGCGAAATGACCAGCACGATGCCCACCATGCGCAGGCATGCCACGATGGTCAGCGCAATGAACATCATCAGTACATATTCGAATACCTGCACCGGAATACCTTGCGAGCGGGCAAACTCCCGGTCGAAGGCTACGTAGATGATGGGATGGAGATACAGCGCGAAAAACAGTATCAGCAGCAGGGCAAGCCCTCCCAATAGAGCGATGTCGCTCCAGGTAATCGTGAGAATGTTGCCGAAGAGATAGGCGGACAAGTCGGGTGCGAATCCCGGCGAGAGGAAAGTGAACATGATGCCCAGTGCCATGCCCAATGTCCAGAATACGGCAATGGCGGAGTCTTCCCGCATGTCCTTCCGTTTGCTGAGCCACTCTACACCGAAAGCGGACAAGACTGCAAACAAGGCTGCCGACAGAATGGGGGAAATGCCGGTATACAATCCCAGGCCGATACCGCCAAAAGATGCATGCGTCAATCCGCCGCTGATGAACACTAGTCTCCGGGTGACGATGTATGTGCCTATCAGCCCGCAAGCAATGCTTGCCAGCAGACTGCCGATGAGGGCATGTTGGAAAAAAGTGTATTGCAGTAGCTCCATTTATTCAATTAAAAATTAAGAATTAAAAATTAAAAGTTGGATGTGGAGTGTTAGGAATGGGGGGTGAGACGGCGTTCGCCGATGATGAGGAACACTTCATCCTTGATGTTGTCCGGCAAGGCTATGCCACGCAGTTGCAGGCTGCGCACCCATCCGGCTACGTCCGTGTCTTGCATGGTGTAGAACACGTCGCGGAACTCGTCTTCCTGCTCGGGAGTATAGGCATCGGGAGCGGTGCCGATGTATTTGTCCAGTTCTTCGTCATCGTAATATTCTATTTGCTTGCTGACGGCTGCCAGCAGGCTGTCACGTTCGCAGATTTCATGCTGTCCGCAGCACTCGGCATCCACTTCCTGCACTTCGGGCATGGCGTCCAGTTCGCCGCGGTCTATCTTCTTCTGCAGTTTCCGGTTGCGTATAATTCCGGCTGTGGCTGCCACGAGGGCAAGGGCAATCAGGCTAATAATCAATATCCACATGGGCTTCCTTTTCTTGAAAAACATGTTCCATTAATAGAACGGACAAAGATACATATTGTTTTGTACACGACAAAATAATGCTTCAGATTGCAGGTAGGTAGATTACTTCCACCCGACGCAGGCATTACTTGCTTGGAACGTAGTGTAAAACTACTTTGGATACATCCTAATCTTAGAATGTATCCTTTATTTCTAAGAATAAAGGTTATATTCTTAAGAATAAAGGCTGTATTTCTAAGAATAAAAGCTTTATTCTAAGATTGCATTGCATTTTGGCAGACTTTAAATCCCGCCTTTTGCAAGTCTTCCCAGTAAGCAGGGTAAGATTTGGTAACGACCTGTGGTTCATCTATCTGTATTTGGGGCAGTACAAGGCAGGCGGGGGCAAATGCCATGGCCATACGGTGGTCTTCGTAGGTGGCGATGACGGGGTCAGCGTCTGCCGGGCAGCGTTCGCCATCCCACAACAAGATGCTGTCTTGCTCGGAGCGCACGACGTAACCCAGTTTACGCAGTTCCGTAATGAGGGCGGTGATACGGTCGGTCTCCTTTATTTTAAGGCTTTGCAGTCCGGTGAAGCGGAAAGGGATGTCCATCAGGCAGCAGGTGACGACAAAGGTCTGCGCCAGGTCCGGGATGTCCACCATGTCTTCGTCGAGACGGGTGGCGGGAGTACCCTTCCGGGTCAGTTTTACTCCCCGGTCTGTATATTCGGTATGGACGCCGAGGCGGGTAAAGACTTCCGCGCCGCGGCTGTCGCCTTGATAGCTGTGGGCGAAGAGACCGAGCAGTTCGATTTCTGCCGTGTGCGCTTCTTCCTTCGTGCTGTCTTCACTTTCTTTTGCGCTACTTCTGTCTCCCCCTTTTATTTTTTCATTTTTAATTCCTTCTATTGCCATCATCTGATACCAGTAAGAGGCGGCGCTCCAATCGCTTTCTACGGTGAAAGGGGTATCCGTGTATCCGCCGGGGCTGACGGTGATGCAATCTTCGGAGACCCAGTCGGCTTGGGCGCCGAAGTCGCGCATCAGTTGCAGGGTCAGGTTGATGTAGGGGCGGGAGATGATGTCACCCGTCAAGTGCAGGCGCAGGCCTTTGGGAAGGACGGTACCAATCATCAGCAGGGCGGATATGTATTGTGAGCTGACATTGCCGGCGAGGGATATTTCGCTGCCGGTCAGTTCTGTTCCGGTGATGCGCAAGGGAGGGAACCCTTCATTTCCGACGTATTCTATGCGGGCGCCGAGCTCTCGCAGGGCGTCTACCAGTATGCGGATGGGGCGTTGCTGCATGCGTTGCGTACCGGTGATGATTCGGGTGCCAGGAGTTACGCTGAGGTAGGCGGTGAGGAAACGCATGGCGGTGCCGGCGGCAAGGATATCTATATGTCCGGGATTTCCGTCGAGGGCGCGAGTCATCACTATGGTGTCGTCACAATCGCTCAGATTGCGGGGCAGGATATTGCCGTGGGCAAGGGAGTGGAGGATGAGTGCCCGGTTACTGATACTTTTGGATGCCGGGAGCTGTATGGCTGCGTGCAGTGAGGCAGGAGCGGAAACGGTATATCGCATGGTCGTATTTGTTAAGTTACGGTGGTAAGGAGTTTTTTTATTGTCACTGCAAAAGTAGGATAAATCTTTGGGAAATGGAAAAAAGGAAACTTGTTTCTGTGGTTTCAATCTTTCGTTTATCTTTGCGGAGGTAAGTCCTGCTATCGGGACGGATAGATATAATTAAGCATCATTCTTATGGAAATAGATTTAACCACCCCCGCCTTGCTGTTTTCGGCCATATCGCTGATTATGCTGGCCTATACCAACCGTTTCTTGTCCTATGCCCAACTGGTGCGCACCTTGAAGGAACAGTACATGGAGAACCCGTCTTCGGTGAAGGCGGCGCAGATTGCCAACCTGAGGAAGCGGCTCTACCTGACGCGTGCCATGCAGGTGGCGGGCATCGGCAGCCTGCTGCTGTGCGTGGTCAGCATGTTCTTTGTCTATATCCGTCTCCATCTGCTTTCGGCCTATATCTTCGGTTTGGCGCTGATATTGCTGATTATTTCGCTGGCCATATCGGTGTACGAAATATATATATCGGTGAAGTCTTTGGAGATACATCTCAACGATATGCACGAGTAGAGGCTCTACGGGATGATGTTCCGTACGGGGAGTTCCAGTTCTCCCCAGTCAATCATGGCATTGAACAGCCTGACAGTAGAGAATGAAGGCAAGTCTTCCGGTCTGATATCTTTTTCCTGCAAGATTCCTTCTTCCAGCAAGGCTGCCCGTTTGGTCCCTTTCAGCAGGGGATGTGCCGGCGTGTACCAGTGGGTACCGTCGGAAAGGGCGATGTTGGCGATGGAGGTGTCTGTCAGCAGGCCTTGTTTCACAATCAGAATGTCGTCGCATGCGCCGCGCAGGGCAAAGAGGCAGTTCAGCGGTTCGCGTCCGGCGCTTTTGTAGGTGTAGTCGATGGTATCGGCCTGCATCAGTGCCAGCGAATGCACGTGCCGCACGGCGTAGGGGGAGTAGCTGAGGTCTTCAATACCTTTTTCACCATACACTACGCGTGCCTTGACGATGCCCGCCCCGGTGATGCCTGCTCCACAGCCGGGAGACGACAGATAATCGGACAGTTGCAGCGGTGTGCTTTCCGGCCAGAAGTGGGCGCGGGTATCGTTCAGCCTCCGGTTGTGGCGGGAAAGGTTGCAGACCCTTCCGTGGTCGATGCGTATGGTTTCAATAAATAGGCACATATATTTTCTGTATTACTTCGTTGTATTCGCTTTCCCACCGGCTTTTGGCGGTGATGCCGCCTCCTGCCTTGAAGTGGAGCTGGCCGTTTTCCTGCTCGATGAAGCGTATCATGACAGCGCTGTCCAGCTGTCCGTCGGCATAATGCCCCATGATGCCGGTGTAGAAGCCCCGGCGGTAGTCTTCGGCCTGGGCGATGATTTCTACGGTTTTGGGCTTGGGGGCGCCGGTGATGGAGCCGGCAGGAAGCAGGCGGAAGATGATGTCGCCCAGGTGTGCGGTGTAGTCTTCGGGCAGGGTGCCGCATATCTCGGAGCTGGTCTGGAGGATGGGGCCCTTATTGGTTTGCAGGCGGTCTATATAGCGGTAGGAGGTCACTTCGACGTGTTCCGAAACCATGCTGAGGTCGTTGCGTATCAGGTCGACGATGGTGGCGTGCTCGGCTGCCTCTTTGGTGTCCTGCATCAAGAGCTGTTCCGCATCGGGCAGGGTGGCGTCGATGGTGCCTTTCATGGGGAAGGACTTTATCTTGCCCTTCTCTATGCGGACAAAGATTTCGGGGGAGAAGCAGACGAACCGGTCTTTCAGCCACAGCTTGTACAAGGCTTCGGAGTGGAGGAATATTTCTTCCATTGTCAGATTGGTGGTGACGGGTACTCGGCAAGTGAGGTTCGTCAGGTAGCTGTTGCCTGCCAGCAGGTTTTGCTTCACGAGGTCGAACGAATGTCTGTATGCGGCGGGGGAAGGGGGAGTGATGTCCCACTGGATAGGGCCGGCGCATCGGGCGGCTGTGCTTCTGGCAAGGGCTGTTGCAGCCGCCCCCGCGTTGCCTGCCTTCGGGAATTGGAAAAGGCAGGTGGCGGGGTCTATCCGGTCGAGGGGCTCGATGTGCGACTGCTCTTGCGCGTAGTCTACGATGAAGAGGAAGGGCACATTGGCTCCGGCCAGTGTGTTCATGCGGGCGATGGTTTCTGTCCGGCTGTACGTCTTCATGCGTCAATAGACTGCGGAGGCTATCACCTGGATTATCAGAATGAGGAACACCATGGCAATGGGATATACCGTGGCATAGGCCACGCTCGGTATGTTGCTGTCCGTCATGGAGTCGGCGGCGGCAAGGCCGGGCGTACTGGTCATGCCGCCGGTGATGGTGCCCAGCAGGTCGAGAATGTTTATCTTGAACACGAACAGGCCTACGCATACTGCCACCAGCATGGGCACCAGCGTGATGGCGGCGCCTACGCCGAACAAGAGCCAGCCGCTTTCCTGGAACGTGGCCATCAGATTCCGTCCTGCCGATGTCCCTACTTCGGCAAGGAAGAGCAGCAGTCCCAGCTGGCGCAGCAGTTGGTTGGCAGGGCCGGACATGGACCACAGAATGGGGCCGGTCTTTCCGATGGCGCTCAGGAACAAGGCGACCATCAGGATGCCTCCCGTCAGTCCCGGAGAGAACGACAGACTGTCCGAGAAGGAGATGTTGAGCTTGCCGAAGAGCACGCCCAGCACGATGCCCAGGGCGATGGGGAAGAAGTCGGTGTCGGACAGTTGCTTGGTGTCGTTGCCCAGCAGGCGTGCCACTCCCTTGATGCCGTCCTTCTCGCCCACCACCATCAGCTTGTCGCCGAATTTCAGGGCGAGGTCGGGCGAGGGGGAGAGGTCGATGCCGCTTCGGCGGATGCGGGTGACGGTGCAGCCGAAGTTCTTCATCAGGTTGAGGTCGCCCAGCTGCTTGTTTATCATATCCTTCTTGGTGAGCAGCAGGGATTCAATCTCCTGCATGTCTACGAGTGGCAGTTCGCCTTCTTCGCGTTCGCCCACGAGGACGGCGAGCTGGTTTAAGGCCTCTTCGCTACCCACGGCTTGTATGTAGTCTCCCTCGTGCAGGATGGTCTGGGCGGTGGGGATGGCTATCTGCTCGTTGTGCTTGTGGCGTGAGATGACGGCTCCGGTCATGGCGCGCGCATTGATTTGCATCAGGCTCCGGTCGAAGACGTCGGGGTTGGTTACGCGGAACAGACAGGTTGTCAGTTCCGGGAACTGGCTGCGGCGTTCCTTCTCCAACCGGCGCGCCTCCTTGTCGAGGTCGATGCGCATGATACGGGGCAGCAGCTTAACGAAGAGAATCACGCCGATAACGCCGAAAGGATAGGCAATACCGTAAGCGATGGATGCCAGTGGGGAATGGGTGCTGTCAATGGCAACGGCGAGTCCCGGCGTACTGGTCAGGGCACCGGCTATCAGTCCCACGACACTGGGAGTATCGATGTCGAAGGCATATTTCAGTCCTACTGCCGTCAGGGCGGCGGAGCAGATGATGAGCAGGGTGATGATGATAAGCGTCTTGCCCTTGCTCCGGAAGGAGTCGAAAAATCCGGGACCGGCCTGGATGCCGATGGTGAAGATGAAGAGCACCAGTCCGAAGTTTCCTAATTCTTTGGGGATGATGACACCGAAGTGTCCGAACAGCAGGGCAATGAAGATGACGGCGGAGACGTCGAGCGAAAGCCCTTTAATCTTGATTCTTCCCAACATGAAGCCTAAAGCCACAATGAGAAAGAGCGCGAAATAGGAGGAGTTTAACAAGTCAGCAAACATAATCAGTTAAAGAGTTAGGAATTTATGTCACAAAGATAGTGCAAAAAAGTGAGATAGAAAAAGTCTTGCTTCCTTGTGGCATATAAAAAAAGATGATGTGCCATCAACCGTTTTGACACATCATCTTAATATATATATCGGCCTATATGACCGGTATTCCTGCGTGGGGCAGGGCGGTACTTATTTTTCGAGTTCCTTCAGCAGTTCCTCTACGGCAGCTTTCAGCTGTGTGTCTTCTCCCTTCACGATGGTCTCGGGTGAATTGGCTACTTTGATGTCCGGCTCCAGCTGCGAGTTCTCCAGATAGCTGCCGTCCGACAGGCGGTAGCCCACGACGGGGATGCCGAATACCAATGACGGGTCTTGCAGGCGTTCCCACGACACGCTGGTCATGGTTCCCGGCACGGGCATGCCTACCAGCTTGCCCAGTCCGCGGTGGCTGTAAACCCACGGCGTGCCGTGCGCATTGGAGTAGTTGGCCTCGCACATCACCATGATGGAGGGTTTGTTCCAGCGGCGGCTGGGCATGTCGCACGTCTCGCGACCGCGCACCACTTGGGTGAAGTATTTTTGTCCACTGAAAAGTATTTCTATATCCTCGTGCAAGCGTCCACCGCCATTGAAACGGGTGTCGATGACGATGCCTTCGCGGTTGTTGTATTTTCCCAGGATGTCCGAGTAGACGGAACGGAAACTGTCGTCTCCCATAGACTCGATGTGCACGTAACCCAATCGGCCACCCGACCATCGGTCAACGTCTGCCGCACGCTGTTTCACCCAGCGGCTGTAGAGTAAATCGCTGAACGCACCGTTCGTAATGGGGATAATGACCTCTTCCCAGTGCTCCTTGGTCTGCGGGTCGAAGAGAGAAACAAGTGTTTTCTTCCGTGCCTTGTTGTTGAGCAGCGTGTAATAGTCCGCATCGGGGGTGATTTCCACGCCGTCTATCTTTTCGATGACTGTGCCGGCTTTCACCCGGGTGTTGGCTGTGTCGAAGGGGCCTTTCTCCACTACTTCGGCAATGAGCATGCCCTTGCCCGTGTAGTTCCAGTCGAAGAACAGTCCCAGGCTGGCAGTAGGTTCGGATTGCCCTTTGGGATAGAAACGGCCGCCGGTGTGAGATACGTTCAGCTCGCCCAGCCATTCGCTCAGCAGTTCGGCAAAGTCATAATTGTTGTCGATATGGGGCAGGAAGCGGCGATAGGCGGCGGTCATCTTGTCCCAGTCCACTCCGTGCATATTGGTATTGTAGAATCGCTTCTGCTGTTGGCGGTACACGTGGTCGAACATGTATTCGCGCTCCGCAGCCAGGTCCATCTTGGCATCTACCTGGAAGGTGATGGGGGTCAGCGCGTCGGATGAAGTGTCCATTTTCTGCATCTTGTGGCTACCCAGCAGGAAGAGGCTCTTGCCGTCCTTGTCCAGCTGCATGTCCGCCCATCCGGCATCCATCTTGTGCAGCAGGCGGGTCTCTTTCTTGCGCAGATTCATCTTCCAGAGGTCGTAGCCGCCTTCGAAGGCTGCCAGGTAGTAGAGTGTCTCGCCATCCTTGGAGATGATGGTGCTGCCCATGTCGGAAGAATTCGGGGTGAGGCGCACCACACGGTCTTCGATGCCTTTCAGCTCTACGACGATGTCTTTCGGCTGGTCATCTTTTTCGTCAGCATTGCTGTCTTTCTTGTCGTCTTTCTTCTTTTTATCCTTGTTTTTGTCTTGGGGGGTGTCTTTTCCGGCAGACTTCTTTTGTTCCTTCTCCAGCTCCTTGCGCAGTTCGTAGTCTTCTTTGCTCAGGCAGTATTTGTCGTAGGCGTCTTGGTTGAGGAAGACGAGCATGGCGTCGTTCAGCGAGCCCCATGAGGCATGGGCACGCATGCCGTAGCGTTCGGTGGTGAAAAGGATGGCGTTGCCGTCCAGCGCAAAGTGGGGATAGCCGCTCATGTAGCCGCTATTGGTGAGGTTGATGATGTCTTTGCCTCCCTCTGCGCTGACCAGGCCGATGTCGGAGTAGGGGTCGTGCTTGTTACCCGTGAACTCAAGTGTAAACCATTTACCGTCCGGCGACCATGCGTAGTCAAATCCTCCGCCGGTGCTGTACCAGGTGGAGCCGTCCGTAATCTGGCGCACCTTCTTCGTCTCCAGATTGAGCACCATCAGCCGGATGCGGTCTTCGATAAAGGCGAGTTCCTTGCCGTCGGGCGAGAATTGCGGATAGGCACGTTCCACGGTGGTGGAGGGCAGCAGCACTTCTTCTTCAATCAGCGTGGCGTTCGGGAAGTTAGGGTCTTCCTTGCGGGCTATCTTGGCAAGGTAGAGCTGCCAGTTGCCGCCTCGCTCGCTGGCGTAGGCCAGGGTGCGGTTGTCCGTCGCAAAGGAGAGGCCCGCTTCGCGTGCCGGTGTGTGCGTCACCTGCTTGGTAGTGGCATAGTCTGCCGAAGTGACAAAGACTTCTCCGCGCAGCGTGAAGGCAATCTGTTTTCCGTCCGGGGACACAACGGCAGAGGTGGCTCCGTCGGAAGACTGCAGGTTGGCGAATT
Source organism: Bacteroides sp. 4_1_36 (assembly GCF_003466325.1). Classification (NCBI taxonomy): domain Bacteria; kingdom Pseudomonadati; phylum Bacteroidota; class Bacteroidia; order Bacteroidales; family Bacteroidaceae; genus Bacteroides; species Bacteroides sp. 4_1_36. The sequence continues at coordinate 47,851 of NZ_QSOX01000005.1, read as the reverse complement.
GCGGCCGGTCATCGCGCACCAGTTCTATGGCGACTTTCTTCGGGGTGGCATCCGGCTGCTGGGTATAGATTTCGCCGTCGTAACTGTAGCACAACGTCCCGCCGTCACTCATGGAGAGGAAGCGCACGGGATGTGTCTTGAAGCTGGTGATGGGCTTCACCTCTCGGGGCTGTGCCAGCGGGAAGGCATACACGTTGAATGAGCCGCCGTTTCTCTCACTCAAAAAGTAAACCGTTCTTCCATCGGGTGACAACACCGGGTTGCGGTCTTCGCCCGCGCGGTCGGTGAGGTTGGTATGGATACCCGTCTTTGCATCATACAGCCAGATGTCGCGGGTGATGGAGGAGGTGTGGTGCTTTCTCCATTCATCTTCAAATCCCTTGCGGTCTTGGTAGAGGAACTGATGGCCCGCCTTGTCGAAGCAGACCGCTTCGGCAGGGGTGCCCAGCACTTGCTCCGTACGCCCTCCCGTTGCAGGTACTTTGTAAAGCTCGGTCATGGCCGAAGTGGGGAAAAGAGCGCTGCTTGCCGGGTCCTGGATGGAGGCGGAAAACAAGATATACTTTCCGTCCGGAGTGAATGTGGAGGGTATCTCACCGGTGGAGTGGGTAGTGAGCCGTTGGGCGGTTCCGCCGTCTGCCGGCATCACGAATACGTCGAAGTTGCCGTATCTGTCGCTGGCAAAGGCAATCTGTTTGCCGTCCGGTGACCATATGGGGGTACATTCGTAGCTCTCTTGGGTAGTAAGCTGTGTGGCGGTTCCACCTTTGGCGGGCACCTTGTAGATGTCTCCTTTGTAGCAGAATGCGATTTCCGTACCGTCGGGAGAGATTTGCACATCGCGCATCCAGAGCGGCGTGGCGGCATGTCCGGCAATGGCAGTAAGGCCTAGTGCAAGGATTGCAAGGGTTTTCTTCATAAGTGTGTGGGTTGATGTTAATTATAGAATGTTTATAAACGTCATGATGCTGTCCACAAGGCAAGGAGCGAGGTACGTCATTTCATACCTCGTGCCTTGTATATCTGTTCTTTGGCATTGTTGATGCTTTGGAACTTCTCTTCTGCGGCTTTCTTGATGTCTTCGCCCAGCGTTGCCACCCGGTCGGGATGGTGTTTCAAGGCTAGGCGGCGGTAAGCGGCACGCACTTCGTCATTGGTGGCAGTGGGTTCAATTTCAAGTACTTTGTAGGCCTCGTTCAGTGAGCTACCGCCTAGGTTAAGCATGGATTCCACTTCCTTGACGGATAGTCCCATGTACATGGCCACTTCTTTCAAGGCTTCTATCTCCTCGTTGCAGACGTGTCCGTCGCTTTTGGCAATTTCTACCAAGAATACCAGCAGTTGCAAGCGTTCCTCGTATGTCAGGTTGGCGGCAATCTGCGTTCCACAGTCACGGATGGTGTTTTTAAATGCCAGTGGGTTTTGTCTGTCCATCTGCTTGCGCTGTTCGAAGAGGTTGAGCAGTATCCGTTCTCCCTCGCCCACGGCAGCCTCACCGAATGTGCTTCTCAGAAAGCGGCGGACGAATTCCATTTCACTATGCATGATGCGCCCGTCTGCACGGATAATGTACGAAGCCATCACGAGCATGGAGAAGAGGAAACTGTTCCGTTGCCCGGTATAGGTAGTGCTGTGCGTTGGTGCTTCTCCATAATAACTGCCTGCGTCATTTGAATCGGTGTCGAACAATGAACCGAATACAAAACCTGCCAAGGCTCCCAGCGGTCCTCCGGCCATGAAGCCGATGATGCCGCCTATCCATTTAGCTGCTCCCATAATTTTTCTTGTTTAAAGTGCAAAAATAGAGATTTCTTACGAGAATTCCAGTAAAAGTGGATGAAGTATTGGGAGATGGGGGAATGTTTTGCTTGTGCTGTGGATATTGCATTGGCAGACGGAGTGCTCGAAGAAGAAAAAGATATTATCAATCAGTCGGCAGATGTATTGAATATTCCCGAACGCACTGCTATTCCGATTCGGTGTAACCATCCTTCTGTACCATTAGCGTTGCCCGGCATGTCGATATCTGCATCATCAGGGCGTCCTGGTGTCGTAATATCCTCCGCATCAAGGTCTTCGGGAAGTGTTTCCGGAATATGTCTTGAAGTGGATGTTACCTTGTAAATTTTCTGCATGGACTCGTTCAGATAGGTAGTAGCCCCGTAGGTAAAGAAAGGAATGATTACCTTGTCTTTCAGGTCGTATGCTTCGAGGAATGTACAGACTACCATTGCGGGTTGATGCCACCAGCAAGGCGAACCGACGAAAATTGTATCATATTTCGCCAATGCCTCTTTATCAAGCAGATTCGCTACTCCGGGGCGCAGGTCATTATAGGCTTCATGCTGAATGCGGTCGCTGTCATCGTAAGGATTTGCAGCATACGGTTCGGCAGCCTCAATGCGATGGATATCTGCGCCTGTAAGTTTCACGATACGTTCGGCAATGGCCTGGGTGTGTCCTTCGGCAGAAAAGTAGAGCACAAGCATATTGCCGTTTCCGGATGGAGTATCGGGAGTGTCGTCGGTGGTAGAGCATGCTGCCATTGTCGTTAGAGAGAGGAGCAAGAGCGGAATAAGAAGTAACTTTTTCATATTCGAGTTGTTTTTAGATATTTATTGATTAGTGTATTCTTCATCGCTTACAGGTTCATACCACTGTGTAGCACCCAAATGAACTTTTGTATTGATAGCTATATGCGTGAATCCGCTGTCGGGAGCCGCTCCGTGCCAATGCACCACATCTGTCGGAATAGCGACTACATCGCCGGGATTCAACACTTGTATAGGCTTCCCCTTTTCCTGATAGTAACCTTTTCCGGCGGTGGCAATCAGAATCTGTCCGCCCGGATGCGAATGCCAGCTGTTTCGAGCTTTCGGCTCGAATATCACGTCGGAGACTACCACATCGAATGTTTCACTGTCGGTCATCAGCCGTTGGAGGTATGCCGTTCCGTTGAAATTGCTGCCCTCGATGGCATCTCCTTGGGGAAAGAGAGAGGCTGATGCTTTTGGGGGTGTTTCAATCTTGTTTTCCGGTTTCGGACTGCAAGCACCAAGTGTTGCAGCCAGTAGAAATAAGTAAGTCATCTTTTTCATCTTGAAGAGTTATTTTAAATGTTGTTTAAAGAAAGAGTCCAGTTTGGGAAGCGTGATTTTCAGATATTTCGGCTGGTCGTATAAATCCACGTGCGTAGCTCCGGGTACGACAAACAGTTCTTTCGGTTCGGCGGCTTTCGCGTATGCGTCCTCAGAAAAATATTTCGATACTGCATTTTCTCCCACTATGAAAAGCATAGGACGTGGCGATATAGTCTCGATTTGCGCAAAGGGGAAGAAGTTCATCATCGGTGCGAGGCTCGTGTAGGAGTAATAGCCCGTAGAGTTGGGATGCTGACCGCGTTGTGGATTGTCGTAATAATCGAGGAAGTCGATGGCAAACTTCGGTGTGTTCTCATCCACTTTTTCGGGCAGGGCACGGATATCCTTGCGTACAGCCCCACCATATTCCATCGTACGCTGGCGGCCGATTTCATCAAGGATAGCCATACGCTGTTCGTAAGTCTGCGAGTCGCCTACACCCTGACGGCGGGCGCGGCCCATGTCGTACATACTGATGGTGGCAAGTGCCTTGATGCGATGGTCTATCTGCGTAGCACTGACAGAGTAGCAGCCTCCGCCACAGATGCCGATTACTCCTATCTTATCAGCATAGACAGCCGGATGGTTCGTGAGGAAATCGACTGCCGCACTGAAGTCTTCTACCCGCACTTCGGGCGATTCCATACGACGCGGATAACCGCCACTCTCGCCATAATAGGACGCATCGAAGGCTAATGCCACATAGCCGAGTTCCGCCAACTTACGGGCATGGAGTCCCGAAGTCTGTTCTTTGACGCCACCAAAGGGATGACCGACGATGATGGCGGCATATTTCTTTGTGGCATCATAGTCTGCAGGGAAATAGAGGTCGCCAACTATATCAATCAAAAAACGGTTGTGGAATGTCACTTTCTGTTTCTTCACGTCATTCTCCACTGCTACAATCGGGGTTTCCGGTTTGATAGTCAACCCTTTGCTTTGCAATAATTCGTTCAATACTTGTTTGCCATTATCGGCTTCGCTACGTCCGATATTCTTTTCAATGATAGCCAGCACACCGCGTAATTCGTCCGGTGTTACGCCTACATTCAGCGCAATACCCATGTGCCCTTTCAGCATCGGTTCCACGCCTTTGCCCAAAGAAGCTATTATGGCAACGGTTGCCAGTTCCCGTTCGGCATAGGTCAGCACGTCCCGCTCGAAAAGCTCGGCAAAGAGATGTTCTTTAAGGAATACTTCGATTTCCGGGGCCAGGACGGCATAGTTGGCTTTCGGCGCATCTGCCGGGGTGCCCGAAATCTCTGCAAGAATGTCACGTCCGCGTTCGTATTTGCTGCGGGTATCGGTTATCGGTGACGCTTCGCGCCCCTGGTTGTCTCTGATGCCTTTTGCCTTACGCTCGTCAAGTACCGCAACCAATGTTTGCAGTCCGCGCAGGGCACGCGGAAAACCACAATAGGCGTAGGAATGGACCATAACTTCTTTAAGCTCGCTGACGGTGATACCGCTATTCAGTCCACCGATAAGGACTGTTCTTAATTGGTCGAGGTGCCCCATGCTTGTAAGGGCTGCGACCTCTGCGATGTATTGTCGTTTACTGTTCATGGTTTGTTCTGCTCTCGGTGTTTGCGAAGCTGCGATGCCGCATCCAAAGACAAGTCCGAGTAGCGTTGTCATAATTCTCATTTTTAGTTTCATAATCTTTATTATTATGTATCAAGTTTTACTTGCTGCAAAATTAGGCTGGATTTTCCACTTCGACCGGTCATGAATTACGGTTTAAAGGATAATTTTTACTGATTGGAGAGATAACCTGAAGATATTTTCTACATTTGCATAGAAACCACTGAAATGGACTGTTATGGAGAAGGTTATGCAACTGAAAACGATAAAGGAGTACAATGACTATATGGGTGTGGAAACAAGGCATCCTCTGGTCAGTGTCATAGAGGGAAGCCGTATGCCGCACCCCGTACCCCATGCACGCAAGCACGTGGGGATGTATGTGATTTTTCTGAAAGAACTACGATGTACGGACGATTTGACCTACGGTCGTCGCTCTTACGATTTTCAGGAGAACACGCTGGTGTTTATCGCTCCGGGGCAAGTATTCGGGCATGAAGCCGACGGGTCGACTTTTACCGGTTCCGGATGGTGTCTGTTGTTCCATCCCGACCTGCTACGCGGTACGCCGCTCGGTCGGCATATGCAGGATTATACGTTTTTCTCATACGCCGCTAACGAAGCATTGCATCTATCCAAACAAGAGCAACAGACCATCATTGATTGTTTGACAAAGATTGACGAGGAAACATACAACCAGGCAGATCGTCACACTAACCTGATTATCGCTTCTGCCATCGAGCTGCTGCTCAACTATTGCATTCGTTTCTATGATAGACAGTTTACTACCCGTAAAAAGGAGAACAAGGGCATGCTCGGCTCTTTTGAAGCATTGCTGAACGACTATTTCGTATCGGATAAACCCGCTGAGCGGGGTACGCTGACTGTGGCTTATTGTGCAGACCAACTGAACCTGTCTGCAAATTATTTCGGAGACTTGATTAAAAAGGAGACTGGTGTTTCTGCGCAAGAATATATATTAACCAAAACAATGGATAGGGCAAAAGAGTTGCTTACTGACCCCGCTAAATCTGTCGGTGACGTTGCTTATGCCTTAGGATATCAATATCCACAGTATTTCAGCAAGGCTTTCAAAAGAGTTGTAGGATGTTCTCCGAATGAATATCGGACATTGAGTTAATGTAAAAAAATAAGGAGCTAAGTTTTAGACTTAACTCCTCAATGCTCAACAGTCGGGATGACAAGATTCGAACTTGCGACCACACGCCCCCCAGACGCGTACTCTACCGGGCTGAGCTACATCCCGAATTGCGGGTGCAAATGTACGGCTTTATTTTAAAATAGCAAATATTTATAGTGCTTTTTTTATTGAATGAACTTATAATTTGCAGTTTCAAGGCTTTCGGCCAACGTGCCCTGCTCTCTTTTTACTTGTATGCCTGCTTCGCAAGGCAATGGCTTTGAGCGGGCAGGCATACTTTGAATGAAGTTATTGCAGGTTTAGGCTGTTTCTTACGGAAGTGATAGCCGGACTTTCGGGCGTTACGGATTTCCGGGTACAATAATCGAATTCCGCAGATTTTTCGCCGCTAAATGATTTCCACTTCAGTTTCAATTTAACGGTCTTGCCTTCTGTATCAGGCAGGGCATCCAACTTGAAAGCAACCAGTCCGTCCGCATACCTGCCGTAAATGTCGCCCTTGGCATTGTGGCGGAATTCTACTTCATACGGGTTTTCCGGATTCTCGCTCAGCAGCAGATTGACAAAGTGCTTTGTTTGATAGTCTCCTTGCTGAGTTCTAAAGCGAAGGGTCAGATAACCGTCTTCTGCGATGGTTACCCAATCGTTCACTATTTCCACCGGGTCGGTGCCGTATACGGTATCGTTCTCTTCACCCAAATCCGGGGCGATGGGTTTGGTAAGGATACTGTCTATCCAGTTTATATGTACAGCTTGGGTGTAGATATCGCTGGGCTCGTCCACTTCCTTGTAGTTTACTAAAGCGCGGACTTCCTTCTCGCCGTAGGGAGATTTCGTCATGTTGGTAGGCAGCAGAGTGGTCTTGTCATCCAATTGCAGAAAGACTGTCTGGTCTGCATCGGTCTTTACCGTTACCAGGGCATTGGGGAATCTCATGGCATAATTATCATCGTCGTCCAGGCACGATTGGAGGCTTAAGGAGCTGATGGTTGCAATAGCGATTAAAATTTTCTTGTTAAAGATTGACTTCATTTTCATAGTGTACTCTTTTAAATTAAACATTTGGAATAGGTCTTGCTTTTATAGAAATAGCATATTTGCGAAAACCCTGCATGCAGCATTGTTAATTAATGATAAGAGCCGGAGTAAGCTGGTGCGGAATATTATTCCCCGATACATGAAAGATATTTGTATATCAGGTGGAATATGATTACCTTTGCTGTATGAGATGCACATCTCGCGTGTGTTGAGATGTATGTCTCGAACTGCATGAGATGTGCATCTCGTGCATGTTGGGGAATAGCTGTCCGGCCGTATGGAAACTGGCTTTCTGTTTAGGGGAAGTAACCTTCGGGTGGGGTGTCAGCAGTCTGGTTGCAGTAAGAAACATTATGTTCATTGTGAAAAGAGTATGAGTATAGTCTATTTGGTTCGAAAGAAGGTTTTCCGCACGGCAGAAGGGGTGAAGCAACTCTATTATGCTGTGCAGCGTGTGTTACAGCGGCGTGGAGGTGTGACGGCAGAGCTGCTGGCGCAGCGTATGGCATCCAGAAAAGGGATGAGTTCGGGAGACGTGCAGAGTGTATTGATAGATTTGCCGAAGTTTATAGAGGAAGCGCTGATGGAGGGAGAGTCGGTGACCATTAAGGGGCTGGGTTCCTTCCATGTGGCGGTGACGAGTGACGGGTTTGAGCATCCCGACGATGTGATGCCGGGCAAGGTACGCTTATCCCGTGTCTATTTTCGTCCGGATAAGTCGCTGGTGGCGAGGCTGAACAGCGGGATGGATTTCTACCGTTATCCGCTTAGCCGATATTTCCCTCACGATATGTTGCGACCGGAAACGCTGCGAAAGGAGCGGGCCGAGGGAAAGACGGGAATTCCGGATGAAGACCCAGTTGGGATGGAAAATGATACGGAGGACTTTTCGGGGGAGGAGTGAGCGATGAATGTGGAAGAATTCAGAGAATACTGTCTCTCCTTGCCGGGAGTGCTATGCTCCCATGCACTCCCTATAAAAGTCGAACATCTCGAAGATAGTATCCTTGTCTGCCGTCTGGTTGAGGCAGATGTCACCCACTTCTTTCAATAGGGTGAAGTTGATGACTCCGGCGGTATTCTTCTTGTCATGCTTCATCAGTTCGTACAGCTGGTGGTACTGTTTGCAGTTGAAGGTGAAGCTGCCATAATTCTCTTTGACGAATTGGATGGTCTGGCGCATCTTGTCCTTCGGGAATCCGGTCTTTATATAAGAAAGGTAGAGTTCGCAGACCAGCCCCCATGCCACTGCATAGCCGTGCAGCACCGGACGCCTTTCGGCAAGGGCGAGGCTTTCGAAGGCGTGTCCTACGGTGTGCCCCAGGTTCAGGGCTTTGCGGATGCCATGTTCCTGCGGGTCTTCTTCTACGATGTGTTCCTTTACCTGCACGGAACGTCCTACCATGGACTTCAGTAAGGCATAATCTATCTTTTCCGTATCGAATGACAGCAGTTCTGCCAGATGTTCCGGGGTACTGATGAGGCCGTGCTTCAACATCTCCGCATAGCCGGAGAAGAAGTTATGGGCATCGAGGCTGCGCAGGAATTCGGTTTCCAGCAGCACGCAGGCGGCAGGAGCAAAAACACCGATTTCATTCTTCAGACCGTTGAAGTTGATGCCCGTCTTGCCTCCCACGGAAGCGTCGACCATGGCGAGTAGCGTAGTGGGAACGTTGATGTAGGCGATGCCCCGCTTGAAGGTGGAAGCGGCAAAACCGCCAAGGTCGGTCACCATGCCACCGCCCAGATTGATGAGCAGGGAGTGGCGGCTGGCCCCTTTCTCGCTCAGGGCTTGCCATACGGCAGCCAGCGTTTCCAGATTCTTGTGCACATCTTCTGCCCCGATAATAATCTCTTCCGCTTCTTCCAGGGCGGGAATACCGTCCAGATGCGGGCGGCAGAGGCGGTGGGTATGCTCGTCGGTAAGGATGAAAAGCTTGTCATGGGGACACTTCGCTATGGCATGCGTCAGGCTGTTTGCCAGTCCTTCGCAAAGGATTACTTCTTGTTTACTCATCTTGTTAATTACAAATTACGAATTACCAATTACTGATGTTACGGATTATGAAGGAAAGGGAGCCTTCTTCATTATATTGTGGCACAAAGATAGCTCTTTTGGCAATAAAACGTTATCTTTGTCCCGCGAAATTCTATGGGTGGCAAGGTGTTTCCGTCATCTGCCTCCCGCTATTTGTAATTAGTAATTTGTAATTGATTGATAGAAATGAGAGCATTACTTCCCGTTTATTGCCGTCCGTTGGGTTATTTCATCATAGCTCTGGCGTTGTTCCTTCCTTTCATATTCCTATTGTGGGGAAAAGTGACAGATGCCAACTTGCTGTTTTACAAGGAATGCTCCAAACTCCTGATGATGATGGGGGCACTGATGATAATCTTTGCCTTGACGAAGAACGAGAATAAGGAGATAGAGCAGGTGCGCAACAAGTCCACGCGCAATGCCATCTTTCTGACCGTTCTTTTTATCTTCGGCGGTATGCTCTACCGGGTGGCGCAGGGTGACCTCCTTTCGGTCGATTCTTCTTCTTTTCTCATATTTCTTATATTGAATGTGCTTTGCTTGGAATTTGGTATAAAGAAAGCGACAGTTGATAGATTATTTAAGCGGAATAGTCGATAAATAAAGCAAATCGTCATGTGGGGCATTAAACCTTTTGCCCGGAAGTCTGTCAAATGAAACAGTGAATAAAAGGCATTGTTCATTTAGAATAGACAAAGAATAGACACATGAAGAAAATTATCACGGGGATGGCGTTGCTGTTGGTAACAACGCTGTCTGCATTTTCACAGACCAAAAACATTACGGTATCGGGCCGTGTCGTGGAGGACACCAAGGAGCCTGCGATACAAGCTACCGTGCAGTTGCTTTTGTTGCCAGACAGTGTTCAGGCATCGGGTACGGCCACTACGGCACAAGGTTATTTCACTCTTCCCAAAGTCAGTGCGGGTAAATACGTGCTGAAGGTTTCCTACATCGGATTCAAGAGCCAGTACATCCCTTTACACCTTTATGCTACGACAACTGCCAAGAACGTGGGTACACTGACATTGGAAACGGATGCGGTGATGCTGGCCGAGGCTGTGGTTACGGCAGAAGCGCCGCAAGTGCAGGTGGTGGAAGATACACTGGTATATACTTCATCTGCCTATCGTACCCCCGAGGGAGCCATGCTCGAGGAGTTGGTGAAGAAGCTGCCCGGTGCGGAGATTGACGACGAGGGTAATGTGAAAATCAACGGTAAGGACTTGTCGAAGATTATGGTCGACGGCAAGGAGTTCTTCGGTGGAGACGTAAAGACCGGTTTGAAGAACCTGCCGGTAGATATGATAGAGAAGCTGAAAACCTACGATAAGAAGTCCGATTTGGCACGTATCACCGGTATTGACGACGGTGAGGAGGAGACGGTGCTCGACCTGACCGTAAAGAAAGGCATGAACCAGGGTTGGTTCGGTAATGCCGACGTGGCCGGAGGGACGGAAGACCGCTATATGGGCCGCTTTATGCTGAACCGCTTCGTGGACAAAACCCAGGTGTCGGTAGTGGGTTCTGCCAATAACGTGAACGACCAGGGCTTTTCGGGTGGTGGCGGTCCTCCGCGCTGGCGCAGGAACAACGGACTTACTGCAACGAAAATGCTGGGTGTGAACTTCGCTACCCAAACCGATAAGCTGGAACTGGGCGGTAGTGCACGCTACAACTATCAGGATGGGGATATTGCAAGTATCGGTTCTACCGAGGACTTTCTGCCGGACGGCAACTCTTACTCCAACTCGAACAGCAGGCAACGTAACAAAGCCAAGAATTTCAATGCCGATTTCCGTATGGAGTGGAAGCCGGACTCGATGACGAATATCATTTTCCGTCCCAACTTCTCGTACGGCAAAACGGACAATCTCTCCAATTCTGAGAGCGGTACGTTCAATTCCGACCCTTACAGTCTGGTGAGTGACCCCAATAACTGGCTGAATCTGGAGAAGATTTTTAATCCGGACGATGACCCGTTGAGGAGTATCCGTATAAATGCTATCAACAGCGGTTCGCTGAGCGACAACAAGAGTGTGTCTACGGATGCAACCTTGCAGTTGAACAGAAAGCTGAATGACAAAGGACGCAATGTCACGTTCCGTGGAAGATTCGGTTATACCAATAATGACAACAACCAGTATACGGAGTCGGAAACACATTACTTCCAGTTACTGAATGCTTTGGGAGGAGACTCCATCTTGGTTCGTAACCAGTACATCACTACTCCTACCAAGAACTACAATTACAGTGCACAGCTGACTTACAGCGAACCGATAGCCCGCGCCACTTTCTTGCAATTCAGCTATCAGTTCCAGTACAAGTATAGCGAGAGCGACAAGACGACGTATGATTTGCAGGGCTTTCCGGATTGGGGATTGTCAACCCAGCTTCCCACGGGATATGAAGAGCATGCGGTGGATAGTCTGGGTAAGTATGCGGAATACCGCTACTACAACCACGATGCATCCGTGTCTTTGCGCTTTATCCGCGAGAAGTATCAGTTGAGCGCAGGTATGTCGTTCCAGCCGCAGCATTCTGTATTGTCCTATAAGCGCGGCGACTATATGATTGATACCACCCGCAATGTGTTCAACTTCGCTCCGAACCTGGACTTGCGCATCCGTTTCTCCAAGGTGAGCCAGCTGCGTATGACATACCGCGGGCGTAGCAGCCAACCGAGTATGGAGAATCTGTTGCCGATTGTGGACAACTCCAATCCGCAGAATGTACGTATCGGTAATCCGGGCTTGAAGCCTTCCTTCACGCACAACATGCGATTCTTCTATAATACGTATAATGCCGAAAAGCAGCGCGGTATTATGTCGCACGTCAACTTCTCGGCAACGCAGAATAGCATCAGCAATAGCCGTGTGTACAATTCGGAGACTGGTGGATGGACTACAACTCCGAAGAATATCAACGGTAATTGGAATGCGTTCGGCATGTTTGGCTTCAATACGGCACTGCCCAATAAGAAGTATACCATCAACTCCTTCTCCAATGCCAACTATCAGAACAATGTGGCTTATCTGACGTCCGGTAAGGGAGCAGATGCCGTGGAACGGAAGAATACAACCACCAACCTGACGCTGGGCGAACGTCTGAATGCCGCCTATCGTAATGACTGGTTTGAATTCGGCTTGAACGGAAGCATCTCCTATTCAATAGAGAAGGATAAACTGACGCCTGACAATAATCAGGAGCCCTATACCTTCTCCTACGGTGCCAATACGCAGATTTCCATGCCGTGGAACATGACGCTCTCTACCAACATTGCCAACCAGAGCCGTCGAGGATATACGGACAGCAGTATGAACCGTAACGAGCTTATCTGGAATGCACAGTTGTCGCAGACTTTCCTGAAAGGGAATGCCACCGTCAGCTTCGAGATGTACGACATTCTGAAGAAGCAGAGTAACATCAGCCGTTCGCTGACTGCAAGCGGCCGCTCGGTGTACGAATATAACGGCGTGAACAGCTATTGCATGCTTCACTTCATCTATCGTCTGAATATTTTCGGCAGCAAGGCCGCCCGCGATAAGATGCAGGGCAGACGCGGCTTCGGCGGTCCGGGCTTCGGTCCGGGGCATGGTCCTGGCGGTTTCGGAGGACGCAGGCCGTTCTAAAGCGGAGGGGATCACCCCCCTAATCAGCTTGTCATTCTGATACACTCTCAATTCTGTGGCAGGTTTCTTTTTGATTATTTTTCAGACGCGGATGACGCAGATAAGAATATTAAAAATCTGCGTCATCTGCGTCATCCGCGTCAAAGCGATAGCAAGTATAAGTTTTCAGACAAGTTGGGGAAGAGGGACTTTTATGTTAATCTCTGTAATCTTCGGTGAAAGTTTCTGTGTTTTTCCTACATTTGTTTCACACTTAATTGTCTGTGAACATGCTTGATTGGAACTTCATTGCCAGCCAGATTGCTACGATAGCCTTCGACATTGTTTATTTCGGTGCCATCATCGGAACGATTGTCGTCATTATCCTCGACAACCGCAATCCGGTGAAAACCATGGCATGGATACTGATACTGATGTTCCTTCCCATCGTGGGGCTGGTGTTTTACTTCTTCTTCGGGCGTAGTCAGCGCCGTGTGCGCATGATAGGGAAGAAGAGTTACAGCCGCTTGTTGAAGAAACCTATGGCGGAATATCTGGCGCAGGACTCATGTGCGCTTCCCATCAATTACAGTCGTCTCATATCCTTGTTCCGTAATACCAACCAGGCTTTCCCCTTCGATGGAAACCGGGTGGAAGCCTATACCCTGGGGCTCTCCATGCTGCAATCCCTGCTGCGCGAACTGGGGAAAGCAACGAAGCATATCCACATGGAATTCTATATCTTTGAGGACGATGCCATTGGGCGCTTGGTGCGTGATGTCCTGATGGAAAAGGCGCGTGCCGGGGTAGAGGTACGTGTGATTTATGATGATGTGGGTTGCTGGCATGTTCCCAACCGTTTTTTTGAAGAGATGCGCGAGGCCGGTATCGAGGTACGCAGCTTTCTGAAGGTACGTTTTCCGCTTTTCACCAGTAAGGTGAACTATCGTAATCATCGGAAAATAGTTGTCATTGACGGGCGCATAGGCTTTGTGGGGGGTATGAATCTTGCCGAACGCTATATGCGCGGATTCTCATGGGGCATCTGGCGGGACACACATCTGCTGCTGGAGGGCAAGGCTGTTCACGGATTGCAGACCGCCTTCCTACTCGATTGGTACTTTGTGGACCGTACACTGATTACGTCTACCCGCTATTTCCCGAAAATAGAAAACTGCGGTACTTCCTTGGCGCAGATTGTAACGAGTGAGCCCGTAGGCCCATGGAAAGACATTATGCAGGGACTTGTCATATCCATTTCCAGCGCAAAGAAATATTTCTATATCCAGACTCCCTACTTCCTGCCCACCGAAGCCGTACTTGTTGCTATGCAGACAGCCGCCTTGTCAGGTGTCGATGTGCGTCTGATGTTGCCCATGCGTGCTGATAACCGCTTGACGCATCTGGGTTCCTGCTCTTATCTGGCAGATGTGCTCTATTCGGGAGTCAAGGTCTATTTCTATAAGAAAGGCTTCTTGCACTCCAAACTGATGGTTTCGGATGATGAGTTGTCCACGGTAGGCTCTACGAATGTGGATTTCCGCAGTTTTGAACATAACTTTGAGGTGAATGCCTTCATCTATGACACAGAAACAGCGCTTCAGATGCGCGAAATCTTCCTTCAAGACCAGCGCGACTGCGTACAAGTATTCCTGAAGAACTGGGTGAAGCGCCCCTGGTATCGTAAGGCTGCAGAGAGTGTGGTGCGGCTGATGGCGCCGCTGTTATAATGAAGAATGATGAATGAAGAATTTCTTGAAGTGTATTCATATCGTACCATTCTTCATTCATCATTTAAATATCGTGAAGTTCACGCTCCCGTATACCCTTCTCTCCACAAAGTGCGGATGTTCCTCGAAACTGTTTTTCTTCCCGTGTTCCAAGACGAAGAGTCCGTCTTCTTTCAGCAAGTTGTTCTCGAAGATGAGATCGGGCAAGGTTTCCAGCCCGGCAAGCTCGTAGGGAGGGTCGGCAAAGATAAAGTCGAACTGCTCGCGTCCGCTTTTGAGGTATTTGAATACGTCACCGCGTATGGGTAGGCACTTGTCCGTCTTTAATTCCTGCATAATTTTGCAGATGAAGGCATAGTGGTCGCGGTCTTTTTCCACGCTGATTACTTGGTCGCAGCCTCTGGACACAAGCTCGATGCTGATGCTGCCCGTACCGGCAAATAGGTCGAGGGCACGGATGCCGTCCTCAAAGTCCATGTAGTTGGAGAGCACATTGAACAGATTCTCTTTGGCAAAGTCTGTGGTGGGGCGTGCCTTGAAGGAGTGGGGCACGTCGAAACGTCTTCTTTTGTATATTCCGCTGATTACTCGCATAGGGTTATGGCTTGCAGGTCAAGATTAGTGGCGGGATTCATGATGAATACCTGCCGGATGAATTTTCGCAGTTCGGGCAGTAGCAGTTCTTTGTCGTTTAGGTCACCGGTCAGGTGCAGCTCATCGCGTTCCTGCTCGAAGCCGAGTTGTTTCCATATATATAATAGGTAGTAGACACGGTCGGGTGTGCTTCTGCATTCAAAGGAATTGGCAAGAAGGAGGCGTCCGCGCTCGTAGCCGTATACGTCTACGGCATCTTTTCGCAAGTGTGCATACATCTTCCGGTTGTTGCCCAAGCGGCTCTTTGAGGAGAAGAACTCAATGAAGGGGCTGGCTTGGGAATAGAACTTGACATCGGGATACTGTTCGCGAAGGAAGGAGCAGGCACTCTTATCCATGCCGAACAATACGACAGTGTTGTTCTTATGCAGTATGTTGTATTGTACGGTTTCGTTTTCCCGTTTAGGATGGTTGTGATAGAAAATGATTTCCGTTTGTTCGTCCTCGAAGAACTCCAGGGGAATGAACGTGAAGCGTTTGTCTGCCATGAGCACATTGACACGGCGGAAGGGGCGTTCCAGCCATGCCAGTTCGCGGAAGGTCTGTTTCAGATTGGCAGTGAGGGAGAGGGACTCGTCCACTGCACGGTCGTAGTAAGAGAACTCACCGTCGCCCAGAGGGTTGAACACAGAAAAAGAAAATCCATCCGTACTGAGACGGATGGATAATGTATACTGTTCCGATTTATTAAAATCAGTCGTTTCTATCATACGTTTGTCGGGGTGAGATTATTCCCAGTTACCGGCGTTGTTGTTAGCTGTTTCCAAGCTACCAATCATCAGACCGCAGTACTTGCCAAGTTTGGTTTGTACGTCCTTGATGTTGGCAATTTCTTGTGCATCCAGACCGTTCAAATAAACTTCGTACGGAGTCTTCACTTCGAGCAGACAGAAAGGAGCACCGGATTTAGCTGTATCGTTCTTGATGGCCATTTCGAACTGTGCACCGTTTCCGAAGGGAACATATCTCATAGAATCGGGGTTGAAGCCTTTCGGGAAGATAGTATCCAATACGGCTACCCACATAGTGTCACGCTTGAAGTTTTCCAATCCCCATTTCTTGACGTCAGCATAGTTACCTGTCTTCTTTGCCTTATTGATGATGTTGATGGCTTTCTTTTCAGTCAGACCGTCTTCCAGCTGCTTATCGTTCAGTTCTCCTTGCTTGAAGATGAACGGAAGTTTCTGGTTTTTAACAAAGTCAATCAGAGAGTCGAAGCTTGCAGTATATTGCTGGTCATGTAAAGTACGATATTCCAATTGTGCTTTACGGATGTCAATCAGACGTGCAATGACGGCTGCGTCTCTGTGCTTCTTTGCTTTTTCAAAGTTGATAGGACCCATAATGCTGGTGTAACAAATATAAATTAGCACCAAAGCACATAAGCCTAAAATGACATTAAATACTGTTTTCATGATAAATATGTTTTTTAGTTGTTATATTCGCACCGCAAAAATAAAAGAAATTAATTTAAAAACGATAGTTCCCTTTACTTTTTTCTGTTACAAAAATGATAAATAACTATTTAGAAAGGCAAATTAAGGAAAATTTTCCTTACCAACCAACTCCTGAGCAAGAAATTGCTGTAAAATCTTTATCGGAGTTCCTTCTGTCACCCCGTAGCGAGGTGGTTTTTATGCTTCGTGGTTATGCGGGGACGGGTAAAACATCGTTGGTCGGTGCCTTGGTGCGGACGTTGGATAAGTTGCAACAAAAGTCGGTATTGCTGGCACCGACCGGACGGGCGGCAAAAGTTTTCTCGGCGTATGCGGGGCATCCGGCGTTTACAATTCATAAAAAAATTTATAGACAGCAATCTTTCTCCAATGAGCTGAGCAATTTTTCTGTGAACGATAATTTGACAACTCACACTTTATATATAGTGGATGAGGCCTCAATGATTTCCAATGAGGGACTGTCCGGTTCCATGTTCGGCACGGGCAGGTTGCTGGACGACCTGGTGCAGTTTGTCTATTCCGGCCAGGGATGCCGCCTGCTGCTGATGGGCGATACGGCACAGCTGCCGCCGGTGGGGGAGGAGCAGAGCCCTGCCCTCTTTGCCGATGCCTTGAAAGGCTACGGGCTGGAAGTGGTGGAGGTGGACTTGACGCAGGTGGTGCGTCAGGAGCAACAGTCGGGCATTTTGTGGAATGCCACCCGCCTGAGGCAGTTGATAGCGGAAGACGATTGCTACAGCCTGCCGAAGATAAAGGTTTCGGGGTTTGCCGACATTAAAGTTCTGCCCGGAAATGAGCTGATAGAAACGCTGAGCTCTTGCTACGACCATGATGGGCTGGATGAAACTATCGTGGTGTGCCGCTCCAACAAGAGGGCGAACATCTACAACAAAGGCATCCGTGCGCAGATTCTCTGGCGTGAGGATGAATTAAACACCGGTGATTTGTTGATGGTGGCGAAAAATAACTACTTTTGGACGGAAAAGGAGAAAGAGATGGATTTCATTGCCAACGGTGAGACTGCCGTGGTGCGCCGCGTGCGCCGTACGCGAGAGCTGTATGGCTTCCGCTTTGCAGACGTGACGCTGGTCTTTCCCGACTATAACGACTTTGAACTGGAAGTGAACATGCTGCTCGATACGCTGCATACCGACTCGCCTGCGCTGCCCAAGGCAGAAAACGACCGGCTTTTCTACTCCGTCCTCGAAGATTATGCCGACATCACCGTGAAGCGCGAGCGGATGAAGAAGATGAAGGCAGACCCGTACTACAACGCCTTGCAAGTGAAGTATGCCTATGCCGTGACTTGCCACAAGGCGCAGGGCGGGCAATGGAAGAATGTCTTTCTGGACCAGGGGTATATGACGGATGAATACCTGACACCCGATTATTTCCGTTGGCTCTACACCGCCTTTACCCGTGCCACGGGAACGCTCTACTTGGTGAACTATCCGGAAGAACAAATAGTTTGAAAAAGAGAGGGGCACCGATGCAGTATTCCGGCATTTTTTGTATTTTTGTAGATAGAACAACTATAACTGAACAAGTATGAAGAAGCTATACTCTCTCTTTGCCTTGATAGCACTGCTGTTTACCGCTTCCGGTTGCGAGGACGATTACCGAAGCATGGTACTTTTCGAAGGTGTGGAGCCTATCTACCAGATTGGGACATGTGACAATCTGGTGTCCAATCTTTCTTATTATCTTTCTGAAACAAACGAAGATACAGTGCTGGGCATTGACGGCGGCGACGGTTCCTATAATGTGATTAACGAGCACGAGTCGGTGGCTTCCGTGACTTTTACCGATGATGTCAACGGGTATCAGCGTATCAAGATTCATCCGCTGGCAGAGGGGGAGACGATTGTGAAGGTGATGGATGGTTCCGGTGAGGAAACACAACTGCGCATCACGGTGAAAGGTCGTAGGCAATATACGTTGACGAAAATGGGCTTCGAGTATGGTATCAGTAGTGGTGCACCGACGGAACTGCTGGGTGATGTTTCTAAGGCACTTGCCGAGCGTCCTTGGGTGAAGGATGGCGGGTATTATGTGCTGGTGCCCGAAGATTTCTCCAATAGTATGTGGAAAGGTGTATTGGAAATCTATCCGACGGGAAAAGAGGAGGAGCCGCTAATGGGGATATACGAGACAGTTCCAGTGGAAGATGAGAACGGAGATACATATGCATTGTGGCAGTTTACTTATAATGGAGAGAAGAGGCTCTTTACGCGGACGGTCTCGGGAAATGATAAATGTGTACTTGCGGAAAATGTAACTCCTTTCTGTCCTTCCGGTTTGCTGCCCGAAGGTGCACTGGTGGTTTATCGCGAAATGTTTATACTTCGGATGGAATAAGGTTTTAGTGGAAATCTTGTCAAGAGCAGATTTACGAAAGATTAACAGACGGGAGGCTTAGGCTTCCCGTTTTTGTTTCTGTTGCGCATCATCTGTCTGTTCTGTATGCATCATTCGTTTGCTTCGAATGCATTGTCTGTTTGTTCTGGACTAATCATCCGTTCCCTCCACTTCACTGTCCCAAACCTTAGGGTTTTTCACGGAAACCCCAGGGCTTTGGAGGGTAAATGCCAGCCATTTCACTTGCTAAGGTGTGGCATTTAGGATGGTAAGGTGTGGAGTTTGGGGAGCCGGCATGTGGCATTTCAAATGGAATACCGTGGAGGATAAAAAGAAAAGGAGAAGCAATGCTCCTCCTTTCCCGGTAGTTTAATTTTGAAATATCTAAAAAATGACATTACAAATATACAACATCACAGAGGCGATGTCAAGTGTTTCGCCAATTATTTTCAATTATAATCCTGCCAATTCCAAAACTTTGTCAATGGCAGCGTTCAGTCCGTCAGCATTCTTACCGCCGGCAGTTGCAAAGTGGGGCTGGCCACCGCCACCGCCTTGGATAAGTTTGGCAGCTTCTTTCACCAGGTTACCGGCTTTCAGTCCGCCTGCCACGAGGTTGTCGCTCAGCATGACGGTCAGCATCGGCTTGCCTTCGGCTTCTGTTCCCGCTACGAAGAACAGGTTTTCCGTAATCTGGCCACGCAACTGGAAGGCGATGTTCTTCACTGTTTCTGCCGACAGGGGAGCACAGAACTTGATGACTTTAACGCCATTGACTTCCTGCACGTTCTTCAGCAGTCTTTCTTTCAGCTGTGCTTCTTTCTCTTTCATGAAGTCCTCTACCTGCTTCTTCAGTCCGGCGTTTTCGTCAATATACTTACGGATGGTTCCGGCAAGGTCGGGTGCGTTGTTGAAGAGCGCCTTCAAGTCGTGCAGCGTGTCCTCGATGGTGTTCATCAGTTCCTCCACGCGTGCACCCGTGTAGGCTTCGATACGGCGCACACCGGCAGCCACGGAGCTTTCGGAGATAATCTTCACCATACCGATGTTTCCGGTTGCAGCCACGTGCGTACCACCACAGAATTCTACGGAAGAACCGAACTGGATAACGCGTACATGGTCGCCGTACTTCTCGCCGAACAGAGCGATGGCGCCCAGTTCTTTGGCTTCTTCGATAGGAATGTTGCGGTATTCCTTCAAAGGTATGTTGGCGCGAATCTTTGCATTAACGATGTGTTCCACCTTGCGGATTTCCTCGTCCGTCACCTTCTGGAAGTGTGAGAAGTCGAAACGCAGGGAGTCCGGTGTAACCAAAGAGCCCTTCTGCTCTACATGCTCGCCCAATACTTCGCGCAGCGCAGCATCCAGCAAGTGGGTGGCAGAGTGGTTGGCGGCACAAGCGGCACGCTTGTCGGTATCCACGCATGCCATCATCGGAGCTTCCATGTGTTCGGGCAGCTTCTTGGTGATGTGGATAGGCAGGTTGTTCTCCTTCTTGGTGTCTACCACTTCGATGGTTTCAAACTCGTTCACCAATACACCGGTGTCACCTACCTGACCGCCGCTTTCGGCATAGAACGGAGTCTTGTCCAGTACAATCTGATACAAGGTTTGGTTCTTCTGCTTCACTTGGCGGTAGCGCAGAATGGATGTTTCGTATTCCGTATAGTCATATCCTACGAATTCGGTAGTACCCTCCTTTAGCGTAATCCAGTCACCAGTCTCTATGGCGGCGGCATTGCGGGCACGCTGTTTCTGCTGCTGCATTTCGGCGTCAAACTCCTTGATGTCGGCAGTCATGCCGTTTTCGCGGAGAATCAGTTCCGTCAAGTCGAGCGGGAAACCGAAGGTATCATATAAGGTAAAGGCATCCTTTCCGCTGATTTCGTTCTTGCCGGCGGCTTTGGCGTCTGCCATGGTCTTTTCCAGCAGGCGGATACCCGTCTCCAGGGTGCGGAGGAAGGAATCTTCTTCTTCCTTGATAACTTTGGCAATCAGTTCCTTCTGTGCATCCAGTTCGGGATAAGCGGCGCCCATGTTCTCGATGAGTACGGGGAGGAGCTTGTACATGAATGCCTGCTTCTGTCCGAGGAACGTGTAACCGTAGCGCACGGCACGGCGGAGGATACGACGGATGACGTAACCTGCCTTGGCATTGCTCGGAAGCTGTCCGTCGGTGATGGAGAAGGCGATGGTGCGGATGTGGTCGGCAATTACACGCATGGCGATGTCCGACTTCTCATCTTCGCCATACTTCTTGCCTGCCATGTCTCCGATGGCTTTCAGTATCGGTTGGAATACGTCGGTGTCGTAGTTGGAGGTCTTTCCTTGCAGTGTGCGCACCAGTCGCTCGAAGCCCATGCCGGTGTCGATAACCTTGGCGGGAAGTCCTTCCAGGCTGCCGTCCGCCTTGCGGTTGAACTGCATGAACACGAGGTTCCAGATTTCAATCACCTGCGGGTGGTCTTTGTTCACCAGCTGGCTGCCGGGTACTTTGGCCTTCTCTTCTTCCGAACGGGAGTCCACATGGATTTCCGAACACGGACCGCACGGTCCCGTATCACCCATTTCCCAGAAGTTATCGTGTTTGTTGCCATTCAGAATGTGGTCTTTCGGCAAGAACTGCTCCCAGTAAGAAGCGGCTTCGTTGTCGCGTTCCAGTCCTTCTTCGGTGCTACCTTCGAATACGGTGGCGTAGAGGTCTTTGGGGTCGAGTTTCAATACATCCACCAGATACTCCCATGCCCAGGAGATGGCTTCCTTCTTGAAGTAGTCGCCAAACGACCAGTTGCCCAGCATCTCGAACATGGTGTGGTGGTAGGTATCGTGACCCACTTCCTCCAGGTCGTTGTGCTTTCCGCTTACGCGAAGGCATTTCTGCGAGTCAGCAACTCTTTTGTATTTCGCCGGGTGGTTGCCCAAAATGATATCTTTAAACTGGTTCATTCCCGCATTGGTGAACATCAACGTGGGGTCATCCTTAATCACCATCGGGGCCGAAGGCACTATCTGGTGGCCTTTACTTTCGAAGAAACTCTTGAAAGAGTCTCTGATTTCGTTTGCAGTCAACATACTCTCTATTGATTTATCTGATTCTAATTTGATTTACCTTCTCTTGTCGTTTTTTGCCCGTTTCTTACTACTAACTACTTGCTACTTAGTCTTAATATTCTTGAAAAAACTGTGCAAAGATAGCTTGTTTTTATTACTTTTGTCGCATTGACAAGCGAAATATTTCCTAAGATGCGCAAAGTTTACTACATTTATAATCCCCAGACGCAGACGTACGACCGTATTTATCCTACCGTGAGGCAGCGGGCGCTGAGCATTCTCCGCCGTTTGTTCATCGGTATGGGGCTGGGTGCGGGCAGTTTCATCGTATTGCTGCTTATCTTCGGCTCTCCGTCGGAGAAGGAGTTGCGAAAGGAGAACAGCAAACTGCAGGCGCAGTACAACGTCCTCTCCCGCCGGCTGGACGAGGCTATGGGAGTGCTGCAAGACATACAGCAGCGTGATGACAATCTGTACCGGGTGATTTTCATGGCCGACCCTATTCCTTCTGCCATCCGTCAGGCTGGATACGGCGGTACCAACCGCTATGAGCATCTGATGGATATGGCTAACTCCGACTTGGTTATCAATACCACGCAGAAAATGGATATGATTAGCAAGCAACTCTATATCCAGTCCCGCTCCTTTGACGATGTGGTGGAGATGTGCAAGAATCATGATGAAATGCTGCGCTGCATTCCTGCCATACAGCCGGTTTCCAATAAAGACCTCCGTAAGACCGCTTCGGGTTACGGTACGCGTATCGACCCCATTTATGGTACCAGCAAGTTCCATGAGGGTATGGACTTTTCGGCTCCCCAGGGCACGGATGTCTATGCCACGGGAGATGGCACCGTGGTGCAGATGGGCTGGCAATCGGGCTATGGCAACAGAATTGTGATAGACCACGGCTTCGGTTATCAGACGGTGTATGCACACTTGCGCGATTTCCGGACGAAGTTGGGCAAGAAAGTGGTACGTGGTGAGGTCATTGGCGGGGTAGGCAGTACGGGCAAGAGTACTGGTCCGCACTTGCACTACGAAGTACACGTCAAGGGAAAGGTTGTGAATCCCGTCAACTACTACTTCATGGATCTCAGTGCCGAGGATTATGACCGCATGATACAGATTGCGGCGAACCATGGTAAGGTGCTTGATTGACGGATGATTTATAGAGAAAGGATTACATCATGCTGAATACAGATAAGAATTTAAAGTTATATTACTCCATCAGCGAGGTGGCTGCCATGTTCGATGTCAACGAATCACTGCTCCGTTTCTGGGAAAAGGAGTTTCCGCAACTCAATCCGAAGAAGGGGGGGCGGGGAATACGCCAGTACCGTAAGGAGGACATTGAGACAGTGAAACTTATCTATCATCTGGTGAAGGAGCGCGGAATGACCTTGCCCGGCGCCCGCCAACGGATGAAAGACAATAAAGAAGCTACGATACGCAACTTTGAAATCGTAGATCGCCTGAGAGCTATCCGCGAAGAACTGGTAGGCATGAAACTGGCATTGGATGAGTTTACTTACGAGGATGTGGAGAGCTTGAAGGAAAATATTCAAGGACTGAAGTAGAATAAATACCACTCCGTTTATTCCTCTACTCTCGTCACTTGTTTTATATTCTGTATCTGCTTCAGGTTATTGCAGATAGTGCGCACGTCGTCCACATCGTGTACATAGAGTTGTATCTTTCCTTCGAAGATACCGTCGTTGGTTTCGATGGTCAGTTTACGGATATTCACGTTGAGCTGGCGGGAGATGACTTGAGTTACTTCGTTCAGCAATCCCATGCTGTCTATACCTTTTATATATATGGTGACGAGGAACGACAAATCCTTGTGAGTGTCCCACTCGGTGGCGATGATACGGTTTCCGTAGCTACTCTTAAGGCGGGTGGCAACGGGGCATTGGCGCTTGTGGATGACAACACGGTTTTGCTCGTCGATGTATCCCAGTACGTCGTCACCCGGAATGGGATGGCAACAGTCGGCCATAATATAGTTCTTTGAGATGGTCTCTTCCGTCAGCTTCAGAATCTGCTTAGTGTTGATTTTCTCTTGCGGTGTTTTCTCTTCCGGTTGTTCTTTGGCATCCTTGTTGTCCTTGTTACCGAAGGAGAAGGTCAGGAACTTCTTCCAGTTGCTGTTCTGCTTTTCCTTGAACACGTTCTTGTCGGCATCGCCCAGCACAACCCGTTTGTTGCCGATGGCAACGAGCAGCTCGTCGCGGGTGTGGAAGCCGTGCAGCCTGGTCAGCTTGTCCAGAGCAGCATCATCCATACGTATATCCTCGTTTTTGAAGAATTCGTTCAGTATGGTTTCACCTTCTTTCTGATAGGTTTTCGCCTCTTTGCGCAGGATGGCGGCAATCTTGGCGCGGGCGCGGGCGGTGGTGGCATACACTTCCCACTCCGGCTGCACGCGTTGCGATTTGGAGGTCAATATCTCTACCTGGTCACCGCTTTGCAGTTTGTGGCTTAGGGGAACCAGTTTGTGGTTTACCTTGGCGCCGATGCAGTGGCTGCCGATGTCGGTATGCAAGGAGAAGGCAAAGTCCAGTGCCGTAGAGTTCTGCGGCATGGTCTTGAGGTCGCCTTTCGGGGTGAAGACGAAAATTTCCGATGCAAACAAGTTCAGTTTGATGGTATCGAGAAAATCGATGGCGTCCGGTTGTGGGTCGTCCAGAATTTCCTTGATGGTACGCAACCATTTCTCCAGTTCGCCTTCATCTTCGCTGCCTCCGCCTTCTTTGTATTTCCAGTGGGCGGCAAAGCCTTGTTCGGCAACGTCATTCATGCGTTCACTGCGGATTTGTACTTCAATCCATTGCCCGTTGTTACCCATAAGGGTGACGTGCAGGGCTTGGTAGCCGTTGGCTTTGGGATGGCTCACCCAGTCGCGCAGGCGGTCGGGGTGGGGCTTGTATATCTTGGATATGGAGACGTAAATGTCGAAGCAGTCGTTTAGCTCTTCCTCTATATTGCGGGGCTCGAAGATGATGCGGACAGCAAGCAAATCATAGATTTCCTCGAAGGGGACATGCTTGGTCTGCATTTTGTTCCAGATGGAGTAGATGGACTTTACACGGGCAAGGATACGGTATTTCAGTCCCATTTTGTCCAGTTGCGCCCGTATCGGAGCGGTGAACTCATTGAATACCTTGTCGCGCTCCACGGCGGTGGCTTCCAGTTTCTCTTCTATCTCGTGGTACTCTTCCGGATGTTCGTACTTGAAGCTCAGGTTTTCCAGTTCTGTCTTGATTTTGTACAAGCCGAGGCGGTTGGCGAGCGGGGCATAAATATAGAGTGTTTCGCCTGCAATCTTGAACTGCTTGTTGGGCAGCATGGAGCCGAGTGTACGCATGTTATGCAGACGGTCGGCTATCTTGATGAGGATAACCCGGATATCGTCGGACATGGTGAGCAGCAGCTTCTTGAAGTTCTCTGCCTGCGCCGAGGCACGGTCGCCGAAGATACCGCCGGAAATCTTTGTCAGCCCGTCTACAATCTGGGCGATTTTGGGACCGAAGATGTTTTCAATATCCTCTACGGTGTAGTCGGTGTCCTCCACCACATCATGCAGCAATGCCGAGCATATGGAAGTAGACCCCAGTCCTATCTCATTACAGACAATCTTTGCCACAGCAATGGGGTGCATGATGTAGGGCTCGCCGGAACGACGCTTGATGCCCTTATGCGCCTGGTTGGCAAAGTTGAATGCTTTGGTTATTATTTCGACGCGCTTGCGGTGCTTGGTGGCCAAATAGTCGTTCAACAGTTCTTGGAATGCCTGTTCGATCATTTCCTCTTCGGCTTTTTCCTTTTCCTTCTGACTTATATTTTCTTCCATATACTGCTTTCTCCTTTCTTCACTTCACTTTTTGCAAAAATAAGCAATTTTCAACACCGGGCAAGCGTTTATGTCTTTATTTATAAATCTTCAAGCGCTTTCCTGCGGAGATTCTGGTACTGCGCAATCCATTCCAACTTTTTAACTGATTGACAGTGACGCCGTATTTCCGTGCAATGCTGCCGAGATTCTCGCCACTGCGTATCTTGTGGTAGGTGACATTCCCCGTAGCGGTACTGCCTTTGCTGCTACGTGCCGTCGAGCGTGTATTGGAAACGGCCACGACTCTGCGGTTCTTGAACAGCTCGTTACTGCGGTGGGCATAGATGGTGTCTTGCTTGTCAATGAAGGCACTGATGTAGTTGATGGGGAGGCGTAGCGTCTGCGGCTTGCTCTCTCCGGGGATGATGCTTTTCTTGAATTGGGGATTCAGGCTCTTTATCTGGTCCAGGCTGATGCCGCATAGGTCGGAAATCTGCTCGAAATGAAGGTTACGGCTTACTTGCACCGTATCGGTTGCTTCCGGAATGTCGGTTTCCATGGGGCAGATGTTGTGCTTGCAGTAGTAGGTCATTACGTAGTTGGCGGCAATGAAGGCGGGCACGTAGCCGCGTGTCTCTTTGGGCAGATAGTTGTAGATTTCCCAATAATCGGTTTTCCCTCCCGAGCGGCGGATGGCTTTGTTGATGGTGCCCGGACCGCAGTTGTAGGCGGCAATCACCAGGTTCCAGTCTTTGTAAATGTCATACATGTCCTTCAGGTAGCGTGCTGCCGCCCAGGTCGCCTTTATCGGGTCACGGCGTTCGTCTACGAGGCTGTTGCTTTCCAGTCCGTATATCTTTCCGGTGGCGAGCATAAACTGCCATAGTCCGCAGGCTCCCGCGCGGGATACGGCAGAAGGGTTGAGAGCAGATTCTATGATGGGCAGGTATTTCAGCTCGAGCGGCAGGCCGTAGGCATCCAGCGCTTCTTCGAAGATGGGCATATAGAAGTTGCAGGCGCTCAGCATGAAGGCAACCTGGTTGCGCAGACGTCCGGCATACATGTCGATGAACTTGCGCACAATCTCGTTGTATGGCATTTCCATGACGGTCGGCATGCGCGACAACCGGTCTATGTATACAGAGTCACTGAACATCGGGTTTACGGTAGAGGTGCTGCAGTCTTTTCCCAAGTCTATGTAATTCTTGGCTTTCCAGTCATTGAGCAGGCTGTCCAGCGGATAGGTCATGCTTTTGGGCAGCTCGATGGATTCCTGGCGTTCCGTGCCGTTTTCGCGGATAAGCACTTCCACGCTTTCTTGCGCATGCATGGCCGGAGCGGTGAAGAGGGCGCAAAACAGAAGCGAGGAACCGAGAATAATTCTTTTCATATATATGGCCTTGTGTGTCATTAGGTAATAATTTATGCTTTAATTTTCGTTTTTAGAATCGGAAACTGCATTGCACGCCGACGTTCTTATTAGAGGAACCAGTCATCTGGCTGTTGATTATGGCAGGTTCCACTTTCATGCTGAGGTCGGGGGTGATGTCAAAGTTGGACAGCTCTGCGTCTACGTATGCGTCGACAACAGACAGCAGGTATACACCGATAAAGGCGAAGATGCTCAAGTCGCGGTATCGTCGGAAGGTATCCTTACGCTTCCGTAGTGTCTCCGTCAGCTGGCTTTCGGTATAGTTATAGTTGGGAGGCAGCAGGTCGGTAATGGTACTGGAGTTGAAATTACCATTTACGGCATCCTTGTAGGCGGCCGAATAGTCCTTATACATCTTGCTGTTCCACGTAAGGGCATAGGCACAACCGGCAAATCCTCCATAGAAGATGGGCAGTTTCCAATACTTGCGGTTGTAAATTTGTCCACCGCCGGGAATGACGAGGGCAAGCCAGGTGGCTTTTGTGGGATTAGGTACCCACCTTTTGGGGTCGATGGCCTTTTGCAGACTGTCTGTAGGCACGGGCTGTTCCTTCAGGTCGGGGCTGGCAGTCATTTCCAGCATCTTCCGCTTGTTTTCGGCTGCAAGACTGTCGGCAACAGTGAGGCTGTCCCGGTTCACCACGGTGTTGAGTGTATCGGTCTGATGCCGCTGCGCACGCTTGGAAGCGGCACGTGGACGGTCCTGACCATACATAGCAATCCCTGCCATCTGTAAAAAACAGAGCAGCAGGGCAATGGCTAACTGATATATTCTTCCTTTTTTCCTCATTTATTTCTTCAGCGTATCAAGAATGCCGATGATACGTTCCAATTCTTCTTCGTTATTGAACGGGATACTGATTTTACCTTTTCCTTTCTCCGAGCAGGTTAGCTGCACCTTGGTACTGAAAAAGCCCGAGAGCTGTTGTTTCAGCATATTGAATTCTTCGGGCAGTTTGGCGCGCTTGGGGGCAATCTTACGACCACCGCTCTTCACGCTTTCGCCTTCACTCAGTGACTTTACGATTTCTTCCACTTTGCGTACGGAATACCCGTGCTCCAGGATTTCTTCGAAAATCTTCACTTGCAGTTTGGGATCGCCAAGCGTTACCAAAGCGCGGGCATGTCCCATGTCTATCTGCTTGTTCTGCAGTCCCATCTGGACGGGGGCGGGCAGTTTGAGCAGGCGCAGGTAGTTGGCAATGGTGGTACGCTTCTTACCAACGCGTTCGCTGAGGCGTTCCTGCGTCAGTCCGTATTGTTCCAACAGATGCTGGTAAGCGAGGGCTATTTCTACGGAGTTCAAGTCTTCGCGCTGTATGTTTTCGATGAGCGCCATTTCCATGACGTTCTCGTCATCTGCAGTGCGGATATAGGCAGGGATGCTTGTCAGTCCGGCAAGCTGCGAAGCACGGAAACGACGCTCGCCGGCGATAATCTGGTATTCGTCGTCGCTAAGCTTGCGCAGGGTGATGGGCTGTATGATGCCGATTTCGGAGATGGAATCGGCTAACTCCTGCAACGCAACCGGGTCGAATTCATGACGGGGCTGGTTGGGATTGACCGTAATCTTCGACAGCTCTATCTCATTGATAGAGGAGGAGCCTTCGGTCTTTACTTCATCCATGGAGAAGAGGGCGTCTAGCCCGCGTCCTAATGCATTTCTTTGTGCCATCTGTTTATTTACTATTTGACGATTTACAATTTAACCATACGGGATGATTTGTTTGTGCATTGTAAATATGGTATTTATCACTAATCATTAATCACTAACCACTATAATCACTTCTTTTCGTTTCTGCTTATCAATTCCTTGGCAAGTGCCATGTGGTTTTTGGCTCCGGTTGAGTCTGCGTCATAGAGAATGGTGGGCAGGCCGTAGCTGGGAGCTTCGCTCAGTTTCACATTGCGCTGGATGACGGTGTTGAATACCAATTCCTGGAAGTGGCGTTTCACTTCATCGTAAATCTGGTTGGCCTGGCGCAGGCGCGAGTCGTACATCGTCAGCAGGAAGCCTTCGATTTCGAGGGCAGGGTTCAGCTTGGACTTGATGATTTTAATGGTATTCAGCAATTTGCTGATGCCTTCCAGTGCAAAATATTCCGCTTGTACGGGGATGATTACCGAATCGGCGGCAGTCAGTGCGTTGACCGTAATCAGACCCAAAGACGGGGAACAGTCTATCAAGATATAATCAAACTCATTCTTCAGCGGAGCGAGTACTTCTTTCAGTATCTTTTCGCGGTTTTTCAGATTGAGCATCTCTATTTCGGCACCTACCAGATTGATGTGGGAGGAGATTACCTTCAGTGTGTCTATCTCCGTGTCATGAAGGGCCTCGCGTACGTCTGCACGGTCAATAATGCACTCGTAGATAGTACATTCCGACTGCTTGATGTCCACACCCAATCCTGAGGAGGCATTGGCCTGCGGGTCGGCATCTACAACGAGCACTTTCTTTTCAAGCGTGGCGAGTGAGGCTGCGAGGTTGATTGTCGTCGTAGTCTTGCCTACACCACCCTTTTGGTTAGCCATAGCAATTATTTTTCCCATAATCTCAATATTTATTGGCAGCGAAATAAGTGATAATTCCGGATAGCGCCTACAAATTTGGAGAAAGATTGCAAAAACGGTTGATAAGTCGGCTGTTTTGTTAATAACTCACAGACGTTTACCGCTGTTTTTCTTCTTGTAAATTGCGCGTAAAGCGTTCTTTCTCTGTTTAGTGGGCAAATATACGTATTTATCTTGAAATGAAGCTGATTTTTTGTCTCGCTTGCAGAAGATTAAGATTTGTAAACCAATGGAAGACATTGGCTTGGACTATTCTCTCTACTTGCATGAGATGTACATCTCGTGTTGTTTGAAACGTGCATCTCATGTTGCTCGAGATGTACATCTCATGCAGATGGACTACCGTGTGGAAGATGGTCGGGGGATAAGTTGTTCCCGGGCAGAAGGAGAGGAGCTGGTGTCAGACCAAGGCTTTGACGAACTCCCAGCAGAAGTACGCACTCATCACACATTTCACTACTGTGCCCAGCAAGAATCCAAGCAGCGAGCCCAGCCCCGATTTCAAGGCCTGGTCTGTCTTGCTGCCTCCCATCAGTTCGCCGGCAAAGGCTCCGAGAAAGGGGCCGAGGATGATGCCCCAAGGCATGAAGAACAACCCTACGATGGTGCCTATGAGGCAGCCGCGCGTTCCCCACCGACTGCCTCCGCTGTATTTGCTGCCCAGCATCGGGACGAAATAATCCAGTATCTGTACAAGGACGACTGCTGCCAGCCATAAAAGTAACTGCGTGGTGGAAAACTGCGCCTTGTCCGTGAAATGTAGAAGCAACAAGCCTGCATAGGCTACGGGCGGTCCCGGAATCATAGGCAGGATGCAGCCTGCCAATCCGACAATCAGGCAGAGGATGCCCAAGATGATGAGAAGAATGTCCATAGGTGTATCGTTTCTGTTGGTGAAGATGGCAGCGGTTGTTCCCTGCTACTCGAATCGGTTGTATATGACAATGGGGCGGGAGCGGCGTGTGCTCATCGACGGGAACCATATATCGTCGGCTGTGAGGCCACATTGCTTGATGGCTTCGGCGCAGTATTCCAGTCGTCCGAAGTCGGCATCGACATTGTTTGTACCGAATGTGAATTTGATTCCACGTGCTTTGGCGCGACGGATAATCTCGAAACTGGGAATCCGGTAGCGTGCATTGATTTCCAGAGCGATTCCATGTTGTTGCAATACATTCAATACGCGTTCAATGCGTCCGTCCGTCCAGTACTTGTCGTAATCATGCGCCATAGTATCGGGCAAGAAGGTAGGGTTGGCATAAATGTCGGCTGGCTCGTTGGTCAGAATCAGGACTGTTTGGTCGACAAGGTGGTCCATATACTGTTCAAGCGTAATGTCATCAAAGAGTGCTTCTTCGGCCCGGTAGATGCGCGAATTACGTCCCTTGTGGTCTATGATGGTCATGGCGTCGGTAAACAGGTAATCGAAAATCCCCAAAGCTTCCTGCGAGAAAGTTGCCGTCCATTTGCGTCCCTCACCTTGTACACCGCACAGGAATGGCATCCCTTTTACTTCATTAAAATAGTCGTACACTTCTTTGTCATCGGCCAGCATACGTCCTACGCCTCCTTCTCCGGCATTGGGGGCGACACCATAGTTGATACCGTAATTCATGGACATGGCGTGTGCCATTTCCTTCGTCAGCCCTCCTTTCAAGTGAACGTGATAGTCTATAACTGGGAAATCGTGCTGCTGTAGCCTGATTATCTCATCCGTGCGCTCGTCTACCGGAGCAAGCGTGTCGGCTTCGTTGCGTGCCTCCTTGGCAAGCCGTTCGATGGCGAGATTCCGGAATGACACTTCGCCGTGTATGCCTTGCAGGGCAATGGAACCTTGACTCAGCAGTTGCCGGGCGTGCTCCTCTGTGCGATATGGGTGTCCGGGTTCGGTATAACAAACAACTTCGGTTCCGTTAATGCAGACAATGATGTTTTGTCCGCGTACGGTTATCTCGAAGTCAAACCATTCTCCATCTTTTGCGAGTGAGCGATAGAGGTTGCGCACCGAGGCGAGTGAGCCGCTCTTGCGTGTGCCGTCGATGTCTCCGTTACGGAATATCACTTCATAACCGGACTCGCCGTCCGTATGAAAGAGGAGGCCTGCTTCGGAGCCGGGTTGTGTGAGGGCTTCTCCGGTGAGTCGGAAATTTTGGTATTCTTTGTCGTTGAAGAGCTTCCGGCCTTCTGCAATGACCGGGTCTGCCGTGTGAAGCGTAGATGTCCCGTCATTCCATTGGTCAAGTGGCTCGGGAGAACTGCTCCTGCCACAGCTTGTCAGGGTTGTTAGAAACAGAATAATTGCGGCAGCTGCCGTCTCGATGCGTGCAGCAATGGTAGAATGGCAAGAAGTGTTCATTATAGCATGGATTTTATGAATGATTATATTCCAATTATTGTCGGTACAAAGTTAGCCTTTTCTGAAAATATCTTTGAATACAAAAGAATTATTATCTTTGTAGTATTCTGTTTAAAGCCTTTTTAGCTACTTTTGCACGATAATAAAAAAGAAAGTTATGGAAAATCAGAGACCTTTGATATTGATTTCCAATGATGACGGCATCATTGCGAAAGGTATTAGCGAGTTAATCAAATTCCTCCGTCCGCTGGGCGAGATTGTGGTAATGGCGCCGGATGCACCTCGCTCTGGAAGTGCGTGTGCGCTGACTGTAACGGAACCTATCCACTACCAGTTGGTCCGTAAGGATGTTGGGCTGACGGTATACAAGTGTTCCGGTACGCCGACCGATTGTGTGAAGCTGGCTTTTCATACGGTGCTCGACCGCAAGCCCGACTTGGTGGTAGGCGGCATCAACCACGGCGACAATTCTTCTGTAAACCTGCATTATTCCGGTACGATGGGCGTTGTGATAGAGGGATGCCTGAAAGGAGTGCCTTCCATCGGATTCTCCCTTTGCAACCATGAGCCGAACGCTGATTTTGAACCTGCAGGTCCTTACATCCGCGAGATAGCCCGGCTGGTATTGGAGAAAGGACTCCCTCCGTTGACATGCCTCAATGTCAACTTCCCCGATACCAAAGAATTGAAGGGTGTGAAGATTTGCGAACAAACCAAGGGGCAATGGACCAATGAATGGGAAAACTTTGCCCATAGAGGAGATGCCCATTACTACTGGCTGACCGGCGAGTTTGAGAACAACGATGCCGAAAATGAGAAGAATGACCATTGGGCGCTTGATAACGGTTATGTGGCAATCACCCCGACCACGGTGGATGCAACGGCATACGGCTTGATTGATGAACTGAAAGCATGGTTCTGAATTAATTGACAATTATCAATTGATATGAAGTATTACTTGATTGTCGGTGAAGCTTCCGGCGACCTGCATGCCTCCCATCTGATGGCTGCATTGAAGGAGGAGGACTCGCAAGCGGAGTTCCGTTTCTTCGGAGGCGACCTCATGGCTGCAGTGGGCGGTGTGATGGTGAAGCATTACAAAGAGTTGGCGTATATGGGGTTCATTCCCGTACTGCTGCATCTGCGCACCATCTTTGCCAATATGAAGCGCTGCAAGGAGGACATTGTTACGTGGCAGCCGGATGTGCTGATTTTGGTGGACTATCCGGGCTTTAATCTGGATATAGCCAAGTTTGTCCATGCCAACACAAGGATTCCTGTCTTTTATTATATTTCTCCCAAGATTTGGGCATGGAAGGAATACCGCATCAAGAATATTAAACGGGATGTGGATGAGCTGTTCTCCATCCTACCGTTCGAGGTGGAGTTTTTTGAAGGGAAGCACGGGTATCCGATACATTATGTCGGCAATCCGACAGTGGATGAAGTGACGGCTTTTCTTGCTTCCAGCTCAGAGACATTCGACGACTTTGTCCGGGCAAACGGACTTTCGGCCAAACCCGTTATTGCTCTGCTGGCTGGTAGCCGCAAGCAGGAAATCAAGGACAATCTGCCCGACATGCTTCGTGCGGCAGCTTCTTTTCCCGATTATCAACTGGTGCTGGCCGGTGCTCCGGGTATTTCCCCCGAGTATTACAAACGTTATGTGGGTGGGGTGGACGTGAAGATTATCTTCAACAAGACATTCCCTTTGTTGAGGCAGGCAGAGGCTGCACTGGTCACTTCGGGGACGGCAACGCTGGAAACAGCTCTGTTTCGTGTGCCGCAAGCGGTATGTTACCATACTCCGATAGGGAAGGTTATCGCTTTCCTGAAACGGCATATACTGAAAGTGAAGTACATTTCCCTGGTCAATCTCATAGCCAACCGGGAGGTGGTGAAAGAGCTGGTTGCAGATACCATGACGGTAGAGCAGGTACGCTCGGAGCTGAACCGCATTTTGTACGATAAGGAATACCGCCGTCAGATGCTCGAGGGATATGAGTATATGGCATCCTGTCTGGGAGAGGCAGGGGCACCCAAACATGCTGCCCGCGAGATGGTGGCATTACTGAGGAGGAGGGAAGAATAATCGAAAAATTAAGAATTTGTTAAAATGGGAAAAGCCGGTGCAGTAAATGCCCGGCTTTTGTATTTTCTATATAGAAACAAATGAAAAGGACTTTGATTATGAAAAAGCTACATTGGTTATTTATGGCAATATGTTTGGCAGTGATGCCCGCTTTGCAATCATGTGATGATAACGACGGATATTCTTTGGGTGATTTTACCCCGCCTTTGTGGGCCACTGTGCGTGTTACGGGAAATGCCTTTTATTTAAACTGCGATGTTTGGGGGACGCTCTGGCCGGTGAATACGGACATAGGGTGGTATGATGCTGTGGATGGGCAGCGTGTGATTACCGTGTTCAATCCTTTGTGGGACAACTATGCAGGATATGACCATGCTGTGAAGCTGCTGCGTCTGCAGAACGTCTTGACGAAAGAGGTGGAGACGCTGACTCCCGAAACCGAAGAGGAATTTGGTAATGACCCCGTGTTTATATATAAAGGTGATATCACCATCAGTGGTGGCTATATGAACATTTTTTTCATGCAGAACCTGCCATCTTCGACTGATAATAAACACCGCATCAGCCTGGTGCGTCCGCAAGAAGATGATGCTTTGTATGGCGAAGATGGATACGTCCATTTGGAACTCCGCTATAACGACTATGATGACCTGACGGGACGTCGTAGTCCTGGTGCTGTCTCCTATAACTTGAACAGTCTGGACATCCCCTCTGAAACCAAAGGCATCAAGTTGAAACTCAATTCAGAAGAGAATGGAGAGGTGGAAGTAACCTTTGATTTGAAAACTGCGGGGAGTAATGAAAAGCTGACTACTAATGTGGATTTGTCCAATATGCAGTTGAAGTAAGAAAGAGTTTGCGAGAGTATATAGTTAGAAAGAGCACCCGTGATTTTGATGTCATTCATCTTGCCCGGGTGCTCTTTTTATATCTGTTTTATGTAAGTTTGGTCATGTGAGCCGTCGTTAGAACATCGTCAAGGCATATAGATAAACAACTGCTGCAGGAATTGCCATCAGGGCACTGTCGAAACGGTCGAGCATCCCTCCATGCCCCGGCAGAATGTTACCGGAATCCTTGATGCCCAATTGGCGTTTCATGAGTGATTCGGTCAGATCGCCCCAAGTGCCGAAAATGACGACAACGATTGCCAGACCTACCCATTGCCATCCTGGCATAAAAGGAAAGAAATGTGCAAAGCCAAGAGAGGAAGCGATGGAGAATATTCCGCCGCCGATGCTGCCCTCCCAGGATTTTTTAGGTGAGATACGTTCGAACAGACGGTGTTTGCCTATCAGCGAACCTACGCAATAGGCACCTGTATCGCTCAACCAGATAAATACGAAAATGGAAAGCGGTAGAATAGGGTTGTAGGTCACACTGCCCGTTTCCGGGGAATTCTGAAAAGCAAGTACGTTCAGCAGGGCAAAGGGGAGTGCCACGTACAATTGGCTTAGCATGGAGTAGGCCCAGTTACCCGTCGGATTCTTTTTCTTGAGGTAAAGTTCCGTAATCATCATGTAGAGCAATAGTCCCAAATAAGGAAGGAATACTCGTGCTCCTACAGACTGCTGGGTACAGAAACTCATCAATGCAAGGAAAAGGTAGGCTCCCCCCAATGCAGTGATGGTCTTGTTTATGCTTACTTCGCCGCTCTTGCTGACTAATTGGGCAAACTCATGTACGCTCAGTGCGTTGATAATGGTGAACAGTATACCGAACGAAAGGGGGCTGTAAAGAATACAGCCCACCAATACTATGACGAATAACACGCCGGTAACGGCACGTTGGATAAAGTTATTTTTCATGCTTTTCTTCTTCCTTGACTTCCTTTTCTGCTTCTATGGCTTTTTGCTCTTCTTCTTGCTCCGCTTTTTTCAGTTCGGCAGCAGTCTTGTTTGCACTGATTTCTTCCGAACGGGAAGCCCATGGACGTTTCCCAAAGATGTGTTCAACGTCTTCGGCAAAGATTACTTCTTTGTCAATCAGCAGTTGTGCCAGCCGGTTGTGCCCTTCTTGGTTTTCGGACAATATTTTCTTGGCACGTTCGTACTGTTCATTAACCATCTGCTTCACTTCTTCGTCAATCAATTCCGCAGTCTTTTCGCTATACGGGCGGTTGAAGGAATATTCCTCATTATTATAATAGCAGAGGTTGGGTAGTTTTTCGCTCATACCCAGATAGGCAATCATACCGTACGCCTGCTTTGTCACGCGTTCCAAGTCATTCATGGCTCCGGTGGATATTCTACCTAAGAATAGGTCTTCGGCGGCACGTCCTCCCAAGGTGGCACACATCTCATCGAGCATCTGTTCCTTAGTGGTGATTTGCCGTTCTTCCGGCAGATACCAAGCCGCGCCCAAAGCGCGTCCACGGGGTACAATGGTTACTTTAATCAGCGGATTGGCGTATTCCAGTAACCAGGAGATGCTGGCATGGCCGGCTTCGTGTATAGCAATGGAACGGCGTTCGGCTTCGGTAGTGATTTTGGTTTTCTTTTCTAATCCCCCCACAATACGGTCTACGGCATCCAGGAAGTCTTGCTTTCCGACGAACTTCTTGCCGTGGCGGGCGGCTATCAAAGCTGCTTCGTTACATACATTGGCAATGTCTGCCCCCGAGAATCCGGGAGTCTGGCGTGCCAGAAGGTCTACATCCACACTATTGTCTATCTTGATGGGGCGCAGGTGTACACCGAATACTTCCTTACGCTCATTAAGGTCGGGTAGGTCTACATGTATCTGGCGGTCAAAACGTCCGGCGCGCAGCAATGCCTTATCCAAAACGTCCACACGGTTGGTGGCGGCTAAGATGATAACACCACTATTGGAGCCGAAACCGTCCATCTCGGTCAGTAACTGGTTCAATGTGTTCTCGCGCTCGTCGTTGCCACCCATAGCGGCTGCTTTGGCACGGGCACGCCCTACAGCGTCAATCTCGTCGATGAACACGATACAAGGCGCTTTTTCCTTTGCTTGGCGGAACAAATCGCGGACACGGGAAGCTCCCACGCCGACAAACATTTCCACAAAGTCGGAACCTGCCAAAGAGAAGAAAGGTACGTTGGCTTCTCCGGCCACGGCCTTTGCAAGCAGGGTCTTTCCGGTTCCCGGAGGGCCTACCAGCAAGGCGCCCTTGGGTATCTTACCTCCCAAATCGGTATATTTCTGGGGCTCTTTCAAGAACTCGACAATTTCTTCTACCTCTTGCTTGGCTTCAGCAAGTCCTGCCACATCCTTGAATGTAATCTTGATGGGGGAACCTTTTTCAAACAATTGGGCCTTGGACTTTCCTACGCTGAAGATGCCTCCACCTCCGCCCATGCCTCCACCACCGCTCATGCGGCGGGACATGAAAATCCAGAAACCGATAAGGAATGCAAAGGGGAGAATCTGCCACAAAATGGCACCGAAGTAGTTCCGCTTTTTTTCGTAGTTAATGGAGCCGTCAAAGTGGGCGTCGTCTCTTTCCTTTTGCAGGAAATTGCCCAGGCTCTCGCGTGAGGGGGCCTCGGTCGTAATAAGCGGATTCTTGCCTACGCGGCTGGAGTCCTGGCGAAATACGTTTCCTACGTGCTGGGGTTTGACGTATGCTTCGACGGAATTGTCGTCGTAGCCGATGACTTTGCTTATATAACCGTCTCGTACATATTGCTGGAATTCATCATAAGAGATGTTTTTAGTTGCCGTACCACTTTCATTGGTCAGGTACAACCCCAGCAACATCATCGCTATAATCATATACAGCCAGTTCAGGTTGAACTTGGGCATATTCACTTTATTGGGTTTCTTGTTGGTATTATTGTCCATACGTTTTGATTAATCGAGGTCAGGAATTTGAGTTAATTTGGCGTCTGCCCATAGGTGCTCCAGATTGTAGAATTCCCTTGTTTCAGGCAGGAAGACATGCACCAATATGTCCGAGTAGTCCATAGCTACCCATTCGGCATTGCGCAGCCCGTCTACGGCAAAGGGCTTGGTATCGGCACCCTTGCGTGTGAAGTCCCTGATGGATTCTACAATGGCTGTCACTTGGCTGGGAGAGTTTCCTTGGCAGATGACGAAATAATTGCATATTGTATCGTCGATTTTTGTCAGATCTGCGATGACGATTTTTTTTCCTTTTTTATCTTGAATACCTTCTGTTATCTGTTGAATCAGTTTCTTCGTTTCGTTCATTATACATTATTATATTAAAACAGTTGACAAATATACGTTGATTTCTCATATCAAACACGCAAAAGAGGAAAACTCTTTCAATTTTTGATTTTTTTTAGTTATATAATCCTTTGGATTACGGTATCTTATCAGTTTTTTGCGAAAAAAATACTCGTTTTTGTTTTGATTTATAGAAATCTTTGTATCTTTGCAACCGCAAAACGGAAATAATAACAATTGGGCTATGGTGTAATGGTAACACTACAGATTCTGGTCCTGTCATTCCTGGTTCGAATCCAGGTAGCCCAACGAACTTACCTTATTTAAGTCAAAAAACCACTAAAATCGCAAGTTTTAGTGGTTTTTTGTTGCTTTTCGACCATGTACGAAAATTTCAGTGTAGGTATTCGGTGGCAAATTCAGTGACAAGGCTTCTGTAAGCCGGAAATATTCTGTAAATTTGTAGCATTTCAACATTAAAGCAGAATTTTATGGCAAAAGAATTAGCACTGAAGTACGGCTGTAACCCTAACCAGAAGCCGGCTCGCATTTTCATGCAGGAGGGGGAGTTACCTATTGAGGTTTTGAATGGACGTCCGGGGTATATTAATTTTATGGATGCCTTGAATGGATGGCAGTTGGTAAAGGAACTGAAAGAGGCGACCGGTATGCCTGCTGCAACTTCATTCAAGCACGTCAGTCCGGCGGGTGCCGCCATCGGCTTGGAACTCAACGAGACAATGAAGAAGATTTATTTTGTGGATAATCTTCCGCTCTCTCCGCTTGCTTGCGCATATGTGCGTGCCCGCGGTGCCGACCGTATGTCTTCCTATGGTGACTTTATCGCTTTGAGTGATGTGTGCGACGAGGCTACTGCACGTTTTATTAACCGCGAGGTCTCGGATGGCGTTATTGCTCCGGGGTATACGGACGAAGCACTGGCTATCTTGAGGGAAAAGCGTAAAGGAACTTACAATGTGATTCAGATAAGTCCCGGCTATAAGCCTGCCCCGATTGAACATAAGGATGTCTTTGGTATCACGTTTGAGCAGGGACGTAATGAGATAAAGCTGAATGGAGATGAACTCTTTGCGAATATTCCTACTCGGAATAAGAATTTCCCGGAAGCAGCGAAACGTGATTTGATGATAGCCCTTATCACTTTGAAATATACGCAGTCGAATTCTGTATGCTATGTGAAGGACGGTCAGGCTATCGGTATTGGTGCCGGCCAGCAGAGCCGTATCCACTGTACTCGCTTGGCGGGCAACAAGGCCGACATTTGGTATTTACGCCAGCATCCGAAGGTGTTGAATTTGCCATGGGTAGAGAAAATCCGCCGTGCCGACCGTGATAATACGATTGATGTCTATATCAGTGAAGACCATGACGATGTGCTGGCTAACGGTGTTTGGCAGCAGTTCTTTACGGAGAAACCTGAAGTGCTGACCCGTGAAGAAAAACGGGCTTGGTTGGATACATTGAAAGGTGTTTCTTTGGGTTCGGATGCATTCTTCCCTTTTGGAGACAATATTGAGCGTGCCCATAAGAGTGGAGTAGATTACATTGCCCAAGCGGGTGGTTCTGTACGCGATGACCATGTGATTGAAACTTGCGATAAATATGGCATTGCCATGTCGTTCACGGGTATCCGTCTGTTCCATCATTGATAAGGGGTATAAAAGTAGGCCCGCCCCCACGGCTGCATAGCTGTAGGGGCGGGTTCCTTTTTTATTAAGTCTTATCTTGTTACGTTATCCTTGGTTTTTGATGTTCTCGTCCACCACTTTTATCTTTTCTTTCACAAGCTCGATGTCTGCTTTCAGCTTTTCCACCTTGCGGTTGATTTCTGTCAGCAGACTATTTCCCTTCTTGGAAGAAGTGGTCAGGAAGCCGAGATTGTTTTCATATGTCTGGAGCTCGTTCTTCATATTGTCGAAGGCACGTACCAGCTTCTCACGTTCCCGGTAAAGGGCTTGTGGACTACCTTCCTGAATGGAGCTGATAGTCGACTTGAAATTGCTTAGCTTCTTGTTGGAGGCACTGATGTTGAAGCGTTCAAACAATTTGTCTATCTGACTATGGTATTGCTTATAGATTCGGTCTTTCTCTTTGAAAGGTACATGTCCTACGCCGTTCCACTCTTTCATGAGGTCGCGTACCAATTGGGTAGCTCCCTCCGTATCCATTTGGTCATCAATAGCATTCAGTTTCTCGATGATGTTTTTTTTCTTTTCCAGATTTTCCTGCTCTACGCTGCGCTGTGAAGAAGTGGCTTTGTTCTTTTGTTCGAAGAAGTAGTCACAAGCGGAGATGAAACGTTTCCATACGGCATCCGAATATTTCTTTGCTACCGGACCGATGGTTTTCCATTCTTTCTGAAGTTTGGTCAGTTCATCGGCAGTTACTTTCCAGTCGGTACTGTCCTTAAGAGCTTCTGCTTTTTCGCACAAGGCACGCTTCTTTTCCAGGTTTTCGTTCATACCTTCCTTCAGGGTCTTGAAGAACTCTCCCTTTTTACGGAAGAACTCGTCGCACGCTTTGCGGAAACGTTCGAAAATCTTCACGTTCATTTTTTGCGGAGCGAAACCGATGGTCTTCCATTTGTTTTGAAGTGCGATGACTTCTTGCGTTTTGCTCTCCCAAGAAGCAAAGTTTGTCAGTTCTTTGTAGTCGATGGCTTCTATGATTTCGCAAATTACGGTCTTTTGGTCAAGATTGTGTTGTTCCACTTCCTTCAATGCTTCGAAATGTTGCTGGTGACGTCGATTTACGGTTGTAGAGGCAGCTTTGAAACGTGCCCAGATTTCGTCGCGTAGTTCCTTGGCTACCGGCCCTGTATCACGAAATTCTTGATGTAGCTTCTGTAACTGATGGAAAGCTGAAACTACATCCGCTTCATCCGCCAGCTTTTCGGCAGCTTCACAGAGATGTGTCTTGATTTCCAAATTCTTCTTGAAATCGTATTCGCGGAATTCATTGTTCAGTTTCAGAAGGTCATAGAATTTCTCAACATACAATTGGTAGTTTTTCCAAAGCTCGTTGACCTTAGCTTGCGGAACGAGTTTAACTTCGTTCCATTGCTGCTGTAGTTTCTTGAACTCCGTATAGCTCTTGTTGGCGTCATCTGGAGATTCAACCAGCTCCTTCAGCTCTTCGATGATGGAAAGCTTTACCTGCAGGTTCATTTCCTTCTGCTTCTCCAGTTCGGCTGTGAGTGCGCTTCTTTTTTCTTTGATGACGGACATGATATTCTTGAACTCTTCTTCCACACTGTCTGTTTGTGGAACAAAGTTCTCCGCGGCGCCTCCGTTTTCAATGAACAGTTTTCTGGCCGCTTCCTGCTCAGCATTGTGCAGCTTGTAGAAAGATTGCTTCAAACCGTCTATTTCAGGTTTTGCCACGTTCTCCACGTCTGCAACCACCTCTTTGAGTTTGGCAAGTATTTCCTCTTTCGTGAGCTTCTGAACTGGCTCTACCGGCTTTTCCGAAACGATTTCTTCAGCGGGAGTTTCTGTTGTTGCCGGTTCAGAAACCTCTGCTGTCTTCTTTTCTTCTTCTAATTCCACCGGCTTTTCGGGGAGATTAGTGTCATGAGTGTCCGTCATTGTATTTACTTTTTTAGAAACGGGTTCCTCCCGTTCGGGTTACATTAGGCTACAAATTAATGAAATAAAATGATTACTTCATACAATTTGCCTTGATTTTTTTCTATTTTCTTGTTTTTATGACAGTAAGACAGTGATACCCATGTACAGCATCATGCCTATAATGTCATTGGTAATGGAGATAAACGGGCCGGTGGCAATGGCCGGGTCAACCTTCAGTTTCTCTAAAGTCATGGGGACCAGCGTTCCGAAGATGGAGGCGAACATGACGACTGCAAAGAGGCTGATGGAGACGGAATAAGTGACCGTAGCCGTAGCTCCGAACCGGATAAAATTATAGATGTATACCAGCAGGGAGATGATGGTGGCATTGATGACCGCCACTACTGCTTCCTTGGCTACCTGCTTGAAGGTGTCTTTGGCATCCAGTGAGCTGTTGGCAAGGCCTTGCACGATGATGGCAGACGACTGGGTTCCCACGTTTCCCCCCGTACCACCAATCAACGGAATATAAAGGGCCATTTCCGGATGGGCGGCGAAAGTCGTGTCGAAGTTACCCAATATCATGGAGTTGCCTATACCGCCTAACATACCGATAAGTAACCATGGAAGGCGAGCAGAAGTTTGGCGCATGACATTATCGTCCGTTTCTACATCTTGGGACAAACCGGATGCCAGCTGGTAATCACGTTCCGACTGTTCGCGGACTTCGTCCATAACGTCGTCTACGGTAATCTGGCCTACCAGACGCCCGATACTGTCTACAACAGGAGCTGCCACCAAGTCATACTTTTCGATGATTTGTACCACTTCGTCAATGGGGGTATCTACATGGACGGAGATAGGATCTTTCCGCAT
The DNA here is from genome assembly GCF_003466325.1 of Bacteroides sp. 4_1_36. Taxonomy (NCBI): domain Bacteria; kingdom Pseudomonadati; phylum Bacteroidota; class Bacteroidia; order Bacteroidales; family Bacteroidaceae; genus Bacteroides; species Bacteroides sp. 4_1_36. Next base: position 5,112 of record NZ_QSOX01000005.1, on the reverse strand, counting down.
CACATGCTTTACCTTGGAGACAGAAGGGGAAGTTATCATTTTCTTCAATGGGAATACCCCTTGCAGACGGTCTTCGTCGTCGATGACGTATACGTAGTAAATTTCATCCAGCTTTTCAGCTTGCAGGCGCATTTCCTTCAGGCACTCCGGCATACTCCAGTTTTCATTGACAGTCACCATTTCCGTACCCATCAAACCACCGGCAGTGTCTTCATCATATTTCAGCAGGTCAACGATGTCACCGGCTTGTTCTATATCTTCGATGTGCGAAAGTACTTCCTCCTGCTTGTCTTCATCAAGTTCGCGCATCAGGTCTACGGCATCGTCCGTGTCCATATAATCCACGAAACGCTTGGCAATGGTCTCCGAAGGAAGAAGTTCCAGGAATTCTTTCCGGATGTCTTCGTCCATTTCAACCAGTACGTCCGCTGCCGTTTCGTTGTCAAGGAGGCGGTAAACGAAGCGGGCTTCCTCCAAGCCGAGGTCATTACACAGTTCTGCAATATCTGCCGGGTGAAGGTCGGTCAAAAGTGTTTTGACGTTTTCCGCGTCTTTCTGTTCTATCAGGCTTTTGACTTTGTCTATGTATTCTTCGTCTATTTCCATGATTGTTCGTGTTTAATCACTAACCATTAATCATTAATCGTTCTCAATGCCTGTTCCACTTGGTTGGTCAGCTGAATAAATTCCTGTACGGACAGTTGTTCCGGGCGTTTATTAAATAATACGTCCTCCGTCAGTGGACAGTCTTTGCCGAGTATCGGTTTTATGGAGTTCCGTAGAGTCTTGCGTCGTTGGTTGAACGTGGTTTTCACTACTTGCTTGAACAATTTCTCGTCGCAGCCTAAATCGTGCGTTTCATTGCGCATCATGCAGATGACGGCACTTTTAACTTTTGGGGGCGGGTTGAAGACATGTTCGTGTACCGTAAACAAGTACTCCACTTTGTACCATGCTTGTATCAGTACACTTAGAATTCCGTATGTCTTGCTGCCCGGCCCGGCGGCTATGCGCTCGGCTACTTCCTTTTGTATCATACCCGTACAGCAGGGAATCAGATCCTTATATTCCAGCATTTTGAAGAATATCTGGCTGGAGATATTATAAGGATAGTTTCCCGTCAGCACAAAAGGTTGCCCGCCAAACAACCGTTGCAGGTTCATTTTGAGGAAGTCGTCCTCAATAATGTTGTCTTCCAGTTGCGGATAGGCTTCCCGTAGGTAGGCTACTGACTCGTAGTCCAGTTCTACTACTTTGACGTTGCGTTCTTTGGGCAGAAGAAACTGGGTCAGTACTCCCATTCCCGGACCAACTTCGAGGATGGGAATTTCGGGACAGACATCTACCGTGTCGGCAATGTCTTGTGCCACTTTCAGGTCTTTCAGGAAGTGTTGCCCGAGAAACTTTTTAGGTTTAACTACTCTCATGTATCAACTAAATCATTACTTTTGCTCCGTAAACGTAGGCTGTCGTGTGAACAACAACCTGTCTTTATACGGAGCAAAGGTAGTTCTTTTCAATGAAGAATGAAGAATGAAGAATGAAGAATTTGGGAATATCGTATGAATAAGCTGCTAAAAAAGACATTGAAAATCATCTTACCCATTTTATTAGGTGGTTTTATCCTCTATTGGGTATATCGTGATTTTGACTTTTCAAAGGCAGAAGAAGTTCTCCTTCATCAGACGAACTGGTGGTGGATGTTGTTGTCCTTGTTCTTCGGTGTGATGAGCCATGTGTTACGAGGCTGGCGTTGGAAGCAGACTTTGGAGCCACTGGATGCTCATCCCAAAACAAGCGATTGCGTCGATGCCATTTTCGTATCTTATGCCACCAATCTGGTACTGCCCCGTGTGGGAGAGGTTTCACGTTGTGGAGTACTTGCCAAATATGATAATGTTTCCTTTGCGAAGTCCTTGGGGACGGTGGTGACAGAGCGGTTGGTAGATACGCTTTGCATTCTGCTGATTACGGGGATTACTTTTTTGGTGCAGATGCCCGTTTTTTTCCGTTTTTTCGAGGAGACGGGCACCAAGATTCCTTCGCTGGTGCATCTTGTGACTTCCCCTTGGTTTTATGTGGCTTTTTTTTCTATTATTGGTGTTTTGGTACTTCTCTATTTTCTGTTGCGTATGCTTTCTTTTTTTGAAAAGGTAAAGGGAGTAGTCTTGAATATATGGGAAGGTGTGATGTCGCTTAAGAATGTGAAGAATGTGCCTTTGTTTGTTCTTTACACTTTACTTATTTGGCTATGCTATTTCTATCATTTCTATATAACTTTCTATTGCTTCCAGTTTACGGAGCACCTTAGTTTCCTTGCCGGGCTGGTGATGTTTGTCGGCGGAACGTTTGCAGTCATTGTTCCCACGCCCAACGGGGCAGGACCCTGGCACTTTGCTGTCATCACTATGATGATGCTTTATGGGGTAAATGCTACGGATGCGGGTATATTTGCTCTGATAGTGCATGGCATACAGACGTTGCTGGTGATAGTGTTAGGCATCTACGGGTCGTTGCACCTGGCATTGGCGAATAGGGCAAAGAAATAGACGTTTCTTGTGGTGGGTTCCTATATTGTCACTTCTTGTGTTAGAGGACAGAGACAGTACTTATAGAGAGTACTCCTTTAAAAGTACTGTAATACTTCTTTGCAAGTACTTCAGTACTTCCTTATAAGTACTGAAGCCTAAAGGTTGTTGGAAGATTGGTTTCTTTAAACGATATTGTTGCTTGGATATAGAAGTGGGAGAAATTCCTAAATATGGTAGCTATATTAGGTGCAGATGTTCTATCGCAATATGTGAAGATGTAAAAGCCATGTTTAAGATAGCTGATGATTTAGTACTTTAGAAAAATCCCGGTTTATTGTACTTTCCGAGAATAAACCGTTATATTTGCGAAAACTAACTTTTTAGAATTATGAGTACAATCTTACAGTTAGCTCCACAGAATGTATGGAAGCACTTTTATTCACTGACCCAGATTCCCCGTCCGTCAGGACATATGGAGAAGATTACCAAATTCCTTATTGATTTTGGAAAAGGCTTGGGGTTGGAATCATTTGTCGACGAGGTCGGCAATGTTATTATTCGTAAGCCTGCCACTCCGGGTATGGAAAACCGCAAAGGCATCATCCTTCAGGCGCATATGGACATGGTGCCTCAGAAGAACAACGATACTATTCACGATTTTACAACAGATCCCATTGAAACCTATGTTGACGGTGATTGGGTGAAAGCCAAAGGTACCACGCTGGGAGCAGATAATGGTTTGGGAGTAGCTGCCATTATGGCGGTGCTCGAAGATAATAACTTGAAGCATGGCCCATTGGAAGCCCTGATTACCAAGGATGAAGAAACGGGAATGTATGGTGCATTCGGTTTGAAACCCGGAACTATGCAAGGGGAAATTCTGCTGAACCTTGACTCTGAGGACGAAGGCGAACTCTATATCGGCTGTGCCGGTGGTCTTGATATTACTGCTACTTTGGAATATAAGGAGGAGACGCCTATGGCCGATTTCGTTGCCCGTAAGATTACGCTGAAAGGTTTGCGTGGCGGTCACTCCGGTTTGGAAATCAATGAAGGGCGCGGTAATGCCAATAAATTGCTGGCACGCATCGTACATGATTTGCTGATTGAGTTTGACTCCCAGCTGGCAAGTTTTGAAGGTGGTAATATGCGTAATGCTATCCCCCGCGAAGCACATGCGGTATTGGTGTTCAATCCTGAGGATATGGACGGTTTGGAAGATTATATGAAGGAATACGAGGCACAACTGAATGACGAATATGCTCCGATTGAAAGTGGTATTACCCTGAGTATAGAAGAGGTAACTCTACCCACTGCCGTTGTTCCTTCAGAAATTCAGGATAATATGATTAACGTGTTGATGGCTTGCCAGAATGGTGTGATGCGTATGATTCCTACTGTTCCCGATACTGTAGAAACTTCCTCCAATTTGGCTATCGTAATCATTGCAGACGGTAAGGCCGAAGTTCGTATTTTGGCGCGTAGTTCTTGCGATACGATGAAGGATTTCCTGGCAGACAGCCTGACAGCTTGTTTCGCTATGGCAGGTATGAAGGTGGAATTGAGTGGTGGCTATTCCGGATGGCAGCCTAATGTGGATTCTCCTATACTGCATGCCATGAAGCTGTCCTATAAGCAGCAGTTTGGTGTGGAACCTGCCGTGAAGGTTATTCACGCAGGTCTGGAATGCGGTATTATTGGTGCCAATTGTCCAGGACTCGATATGATTTCTTTCGGTCCCACTTTGCGTTCTCCGCATTCACCGGACGAGCGTGCGTTAATTCCTACTGTTTCCAAGTTCTATGATTTCTTGGTGGCTACATTGGAGCAGACTCCTGAAAAGTAGAGAATACTTTATGTAATGAATAGGGGCAGGGTGCTTTATTAAGTATCCTGCCTTTTTTGTCTGTGACAGTTTGTCCTCTTTCTGCCAGAATGTCCCAGACTTATTACAATGGTATGTCAATATCCTTGCACTTTCTCCCTAAAAATTGACCTAAGTCAAGAAATATGTTATAAAACATGTTTTCTATCCGTTTTTTGCTTGTTATCTTGAACAAAGGCTCTATTTTTGTGTTGTAAAACATGAAAACAATAGAAAACTAGTAGATTTTTTAAGGATAACAAGATTGATTTTAGGAGGATAACAAAATGAAAATGTTAAAGAGTTTTTTTAAGCATGTCGGCGAAGCCGATAAGAACATTTGGGGTTACGTAATGCTTTAAGCATTCCCCCCCCCCTTCGTGAAGTATTGAATTTTAGTTTTCAGGTATTAGTTTAATTTTTTAAGATTATGAAAAAGAAGATTGCAAATTCATTTAAGCACATTCTTACCGCAGCTGGTAAGAATTGGATGGAGGCAATGAGATATTATAGCCTCCAAATGTGAGTACACTAACATTTAAGTATAGCACAAGGGATATGTTTGCAAACATATCCCTTGTTTTTTTGTAGGAGTAGAATAAGATTTTTTATGTCCAAAAGTACATTTGTTTGAACTTTATTCACTTCCTTTGTTATTAATCCTCAAATCCGCAACTAAGCTCTTCAGCGTCCTTCTTGCGTCTAAACGTCCTCTCA
>NZ_QSOX01000049.1:0-4449 GCF_003466325.1 Bacteroides sp. 4_1_36 | reverse complement strand
TTTATAAATTTAAAGTTTTCAATTATGAACAAAAAGTTTCTAAGTGTGATCCTGTTCAGTGCCTTAATGGCTGGTACTGCAGGAACGTTCACGTCTTGTAAGGACTATGATGATGACATCAAGGACTTGCAGGGACAACTGGACAAGAAAGCTTCACTTGATGAATTGAACTCTAAAGTAAGTGCTTTGGAGACTTCTATCGCTGAAGCCAAAACTGAAGCTTCTAATGCTAAAACAGCAGCACAAGAAGCACTGGACAAAGCTAAAGAAGCATTGGACAAAGCAGGACAAGGTGGATCTTCTTCTGAAGAAATTGCAGCCTTAAAAGCCGCTCTGGAGAAAGCGCAGGCAGACTTGCAGAAGCAAATTGACAAAATGGCCTCATTGGAGACTGTGGACAAGAAAATTGCAGATTTAAAGAAAGAGCTTGAAGGAGGCTTCGTTACAGACGAAAAATTACAAGCTTTGGCTGCAAAGGTTGATGCCCTGACCGCTGAGGTGGTTAAATTGATTGGACACCGTCTGACTAGTCTAGCTCTGATCCCGACTCAGCATATCAACGGTATTGCTGCTATGACTTTTACCACTTTGCAGTATACTCCTCAGAAGTATGAGGCAATGCCTACACATACGTCTGATCCTTCGGGCCACACTAACCGTCCTGTGTTAGACCACAAAGATGCCGGTACAGCCCGTTACATCGCTACTGAGAAGAATAAGGCTTATTTCCATGTAAGCCCGAGTGTAGGTGTTCGTACTCAAGATATCCTGACTCCGTCATTTGACTGCATCAAGTCTGAAAATATAATGACAAAGAATGCTGACGGTACAACAATTACAAACAATAGCCCGATCGAAGTTACAGGTCACAATATTGACAAGGAAGGTGTACTGGAAGTTACATTCAAAAAACATTCTGATTTCTTAGGTCAACAGCTCTCTACCACTAAGGAAGGCAATAAGGAGAAATTCTATATGGCTTCTTTGAAAGCTCCTATTTCTGCAGAAAACTATACAGAAGACGAAGCTAAGGATGTTGAAGCTGGTACTATTGATGGCGTTTATGTAAACTCTGAATATGCTCGTATTGAAGAGCTTATCAAATTGCCGTATTTGGCTAACAGCAGAACTGATTTTGGAGAAACCATAACAGGTGAATTCGCAGACGAAATACAGAATGATGGAAACGGTGATTTCTATGTTCACTATCATGACTCAGTATGTCTGTATGAATCAAATGCAAATGCTTTAGTTGACTATTACCAAGCTTATGACCAACCTCTTGATTTAAAGAAATTGGTAAAAGTTTGTGTTAGTGACAAAGCCAATGATCATGCCGCACATGAGGATTTGGTAGACTACAAGGACTATGGTCTGACATTCCGTTTCCGTCTGGCAGAAGCCGCTTATATTCCTGAAAACGACAATGACAACAAGACTGACCAACAAAAATTTGCAGAAATCGATTCTCCGATGAATGGTAAAATGTCTGCTAAAGTATATGACATCTCTGGATCTGCAACAGCCGTAGGTCGTGAGCCTATTGTTTGCGTAGAATTGATCGACTCTGTAAATGGCAATGCATTGGTTGCTCAACGTTACTTGAAGGTTAAATGGACAATGGAAGGAAAAGAACTGGCAGTTCCGTTCAATCCGGTATTGTTCTCTTGTAAAGTTAAGAACCTTGTCGATACAGAAATGATGAATACCATGATTTACGACAAGGCTAAAGAAGGTGGTATGACAAAGAACGAATTCCATGCTATCTATACTGAATTCATTGTAGGTGAGGGAGCTGGTACAGCTGAAGATTTGAAAGATCCGGAAGAAGGCGTTGAGTCTCACAATATTTTGTGGACATTAAACGAAGAAGATCTTGGTGTGTTCTGGCCTGGTCAGCAAGAGAAGACGTTCACGAAGACTGTTATCTACAAAGATCCTAAGGGTATCAATGCTGATATTACCGTTGTGATGACAAGAACTGTCTATATGCCTGCTTTAAATGTATGGGGCCACATGGGTACATACTGGAAAGGTGAAAAGGAATATAAGATATTCAACATCAACCCGATCGTTTATGGAACCAAAGAATCTAATCCGGCATGGAATGTTGTTGACGGTACTAACCCGACATGTAACATCTATACTGACTTGTTGAACGGTTTCTTGGATGACAGAGGTGTGAAACCTACTGAAGGTGCTGCTGGCGCTATCTATTATACAGATAAGAATGTAGCTAATACGAAGTTCTATTATCCTGCTTTTGGTCCGATGCAACCTGACCACACTATGCCTGAAAATGCTAACGGCATTTACTATGCAGAAGAAGGCGTAAGATTCGTATTCGATAAGGCAAGAATCGCCAACTATACTTATATTTGGAACGATGGTACTGAAGTGAAGGCTGAGTTGAGAAACAATGATACAGAATTGTGGATTAAGGGAGAATTAGCAGCAACAATCGTAAATCACAAGGCTAACCTTTTGAACGCAGACGAGCTGACGTACAACATCAAGTTGCAAGAAGCTGTTCCTGATCATGCTGTTACAGATTTCACTAATCAACCGACAGAAGCTGCTAAGGCATTGGTTGGTAAGATGGTTCCCATCAACTTGGTTGCTGATCTCTGCAATAATGCAAAGAATGTAGGCATTGTTAAGCAATACGAAGCAAATATTATTGAGCCGTTGCAAGTTAAGAAGGGCGAAATCGACAACTTCGTTGACGCCAAGAACGAAGGTAGCTCAATTGATGTAACTGGTGCATTCACTTACTACTCTTGGAATGACAACAAGCAGATTGTGGAAAACACAACTGGTCTGCCAAAAGCATTGTATGACTTCTATCAAGTAAGAGAAGCTGTTTGGCCGTTGAAGGCTGGTTCTGACAATATTCTGGATGTTACTAAGATCAAGACTAACTTGAAACTGACTGACGGTAACTTGGAACCAGAAGAAGGTTATACAAATGGTAAGTTGCCTGCAAACATTGAAATCAGATATGAAGAAAAAGATATCGATGGTGACGGTGACAAAGAAAAAGTCTTGACTTATTACAACTATAGCGGTACTCCGGTTAACAAAGCTTATAAGCTGTTTATCCCGGTTGAATACGGTTATAAGTGGAAAACTCTCATCAATGTTTATGAGATTACTGTAGCTCCTAACTCTGGAACTCCTGGTACACGATAAGTAAAGATCGTTAGATACTGATATATTAAAGGGTATTCCTTAATGGGATACCCTTTATTGATTAAATAAAAACAGATGAAGATGAAAAGATTTATTTATTCTTCAATGCTCTTGATGGGTATCTGTGTGTTAGTAGCCTGTACCGGAAAAAGCAGTAGCCATCCCTTTGGCGGCACTTTTTTTACGGAAGAAGGAGTACGCTTTGAACTTAAAGCGGATTCAACCACACTTATCCAGTTTAACGACTCGCTGACTTATGAAGGTACTTGGCAAGTCTGTAAAAGTGCAGATAATTTGGAATATGCTACAATTGAGTTTGCCGGATATCCTGCTTACTATTTCCTGAAAGACGGGAAGCTCTATCGTAGTGAACGGGAAATGCGCAATGACGTATTGGGCAGAAGAATCAATTACCCAAAATGATATAAGCTAGATATTCCATACTAGAAACGGCTATTTCCATTTTCCTTCTTAGGAAAACGGAAATAGCCATCTTTGTATATATCGACAAGAAAGAAAGGAGCATCCAGTTCATACTCTTCGTTGCGTATCACATATCTTGTTGCCCAAGCAGCTTTAAACTGCCAAAGGCAGTACTTGGAGAATCAATGCCGACACCTTGTAGAAAAGGAAGACTGGAACCCTCATCTCTACAGCTAAGCCTATCAATACCTTCTTGTCTGTTTCATCCATTGGCGGCTGAAATGAAACTTCTATGCCATCTGTCATGGATTGGTTGAAATGGTGGGAATAAAATGAAAGTGAGTGATGAGATACTCCAGGCGTTCCATAGGATATTGCTGAAGCATAATCCACAATAATCGTGCGGCAAAGTCGGCAGTGCCTGTTACCAACTGCAGGTTCAACTGAAAAACGGGACGTGACAATCCTTTCGTTACTTTGGTCTTGCCGAAACGTCGTGGACTAATAAATATCAGGCGATTTTCACTTGCAAGTATCTCTCTTACTCTTCCCTATTCCGCTACTCTATCCGTAAAGTATTCACCGTCTACAATGGTACTGAATTTAAATGGATTATTCATATTGCGATTTTTTTTCAATGCGACTTTTTTCGCAAATATAAGAAATATATTTGGGGGCATTCTGAAAGACTGGCTAAAATGAAAAATACATTATAAGCTTCTGTTTTTCTTCATTTTATTGTATATACTTGTAAGATAAACTCTTTATAAATAAATTGGAAATGAGCAGAAATGAAATTACCTTACAAGAGATGTTCTCCTCAGTCATCGGGGA
>NZ_QSOX01000048.1:4142-4516 GCF_003466325.1 Bacteroides sp. 4_1_36 | reverse complement strand
CAGGACGGCAACCAGCGTGCCCTTACATCCGGTAACTGGACGTACTACAAGTACGACGGGCTGAACCGCCTGACGGAACAGGGGACTTGTACCAACAAAGTGACCACTTCTGGAACGAATGTACTTGTGCAGCACTTCTATGACAGTTACGCTTTCCGTTCGCAAGCAGGTTTCAATAACAGCAATTTCCCTGATGATGCTTCGGGCAATGGAAAAGGTGCCTTGACTGCAAGTGTGGCAACGGTACTTGGTAGTAGTAACAAGATTTATACCGCATACTACTATGACATCAAGGGACGTGTGGTGAAGACTGTACAAAGTAATCCTTTGGGTGGTTATGATGTAGCAGCTACCGTCTATACTTTTACAAACAA
>NZ_QSOX01000048.1:3868-4132 GCF_003466325.1 Bacteroides sp. 4_1_36 | reverse complement strand
GGGTGGTTATGATGTAGCAGCTACCGTCTATACTTTTACAAACAAGCCTGCTACAGTGACCCATACCCACACGGCAAGCGGAAAAACAACCCGCACGGAAGTGTATACTTACAGCTACGACCATGCGGACAGACTCTTGAAGGTGGAGCATACGCTAGGCGGCACCAAGATAACCCTTGCCGACTATGCGTATGACAACTTGGGAAGACTGCAATCAAAGTCCCTGCACGGAAGTGCCACCAACAAGCTGACGTATGCCTATAA
>NZ_QSOX01000048.1:0-3858 GCF_003466325.1 Bacteroides sp. 4_1_36 | reverse complement strand
AAGTCCCTGCACGGAAGTGCCACCAACAAGCTGACGTATGCCTATAATGTCCGTGGCTGGCTGACGGGAATCAGTGGAAGCAAGTTTACACAGAATCTGTACTACAACAACGGCAACGGCACCGCCAAATACAACGGCAGTATCAGCAGCATGACGTGGAAGGCTGGAAATGAGAGCACTATCCGTGGCTATAAGTTCACTTACGACGGATTTAGCCGTCTGATGAACGCCACTTACGGCGAAACAGCCGGCATCAATACGAACACTAACCGTTTCAGTGAGAATGTAACCGCCTATGACAAAAACGGCAACATCAAGACCTTGCAACGTTACGGTCAGACCGCTGCTTCCAGTTACGGTTTGATTGATAACCTGACTTTCACCCTCGCCGGCAATCAGTTGAGCCGTGTGGACGATGCGGCAGCAGCTTCTGCCTACAATGGTGGTTTCGAGTTCAAGGACGGTGTGAAGCAGGCAAACGAATACACTTACGATTCCAATGGAAATTTAACTAAAGATTTAAACAAGGGGATTAGCAATATATCGTATAATTGTTTAAATTTGCCAAGTGCGGTGACATTCAGTGACGGTAGTACGATTGCCTATACTTATGGTGCCGACGGCACAAAGCTGAAAACTGTCCATAAGATAGGCAGCACTACCACCACGACGGACTATTGTGGAAATGTGATCTATGAGAACGGTGTTCAGAAGTTGCTTCTTACCGAAGAAGGTTATGTGACACTGAGTGACGGCAAGTATCACTACTACTTGAAAGACCATCAGGGTAATAACCGGGTTGTGATTAACCAAAGCGGCACGGTAGAGGAACCGAACCATTACTATCCCTTCGGTGGTGTGTTTGCAAGCTCAGGCAATGTGCAGCCTTACAAGTATAACGGCAAGGAATTTGATGCTAAGAAGGGTTTGAATCTGTATGATTATGGGGCGCGACATTATGATGCGGCGCTGGGGAGGTTTGCAACGGTGGACCCTTCTGCTGAAAACTATTTCAATACAAGTCTCTATGCTTATTGTGGTAACAACCCTATCAGCAGAATAGACCCAACAGGAGCTGACTGGTATGAAGATAAGCAAGGGAATTTACGTTGGCAGGAAGGTAGTGAAGCTTTAAAAGGCTATACAAATATCGGTTCATCCGCCTCTATTGCGTTAGGTAATGACAACTATCTGAACTTCTATCAGAATGGAGGTATCTTAGCCAATCGGGCTGTTAATGCTTTTGACTTGATAGCTTCCAGCGGTAAACTTCAGAATCAGTTCTTAGGTAAAACCAGTCCTTTATCTGAAGACTCTAAGTCCGCCCTTTTCAATTCTCTGAACAGTCGTTCTATAGATGCTATTGCGCGACCTATAGGCGAGGCTGCCTTTAGTTTTGGTGCCGGGGAGTTTGGTGGTATCTTGTTGGGGAAGGCATTAGGATGGGCTGTAGGCAAGGTTGCAGGAAAGGCGGCAGCGCAGGTTGGAACTGGTGAATTTACATATACTAAAACTGCTGCGAGACATTTTTCTGATATAGTTAAAAAGGGAGTATATAAGGGAGAACCGTCACGGCCATACATGAATTCATCATTGACTATTCAAGAAATTATGCAAGCTGGGAAAGGAATTCCTGATGCTACATTTAAAGGTGGCTTGAATTGGAAAGTTCCGGGAGCCTTTAGAGGTGCTCAAGGCATATGGGAATTAGGTATAAATCCTGAGACAAAAGTTATTTATCATTTCAATTTTACGTATTAATTATGAAGTTTAGTATAGATTACAATGAATATTTAGGGCGAAAACAAGTGGTGTATCGTAAAGCTGAATATAGTTTTGATACGATACCTTATATACCTGAAATAGATTTTGATATAGCAATCAATACTATTGCTTTAACTGTTGTTGACGGTAAAGTGATTCAGTTGAATGGTTTCTGTGGCTTGTCTAAAACGATAGAAACACCTTATGATGTTCCTAAAGCTGAGAAAGGATTACTTAAAGTATTGTATCCGGAAGTGTATATTGCTAAAGCTGGCTCTCCAAAGCTTAATGATAAAAACTGGACGGTATTTATAAATCCTAAAACAAGATGGATTTGCATAGGAAATCCTCAGTGTCAGGAGGGGGCTGTTGAATTTATAGATAATTGTATCGGTGTAATAGACGGGAATCAAGAACTTGTTGCTCTTTGGCTGCATCCTTGTTTTATTTAACTTTATCGTGTTTTATCTTGATATAAATTGATTATTTCAAGCAAAAAACTTTAATAGCTATCAGGGGGATTGGGGCATACAATGGATGTGGAAAACTTGATGACACAGAAAAAAGAAATTCAATTAGATTCCAAAGGAGATTATCTCAAAGCAATTCAGTTGAATCATTCCCAAGTGCAGACAATTCGGGATAACTACATCCATAACAAATTGAATAGGCATATTCCAAACTGGAGACAAAAACTTAAAAGGAGGCAGTAACATGAAGACGCGTATATTTATTTTTATAATCATGCTTGCTATGCTGGTGGGGTGCATTGACCATTCAATCTCAAAGAATGATTTCATGATTCGAGTGGATACTGGTTATAAAGAACGTACCGGTAAAGATTATATCCAATGTTGGGTGAATGACAGCCTTGTTTTTAATGGACTGTATGTGAACAAGACGGATGACCAGATATTGGACTACCATGAAGATTGGCTTGGAATGGAAATCACCCGTTTCGATAAGAGCGGATATGATAGTTTAAAAATAAAGATACGTGTCACATCTCTGGATACTGTATTATATCGTGGAAAAAGGGTCATAGATAGTACGTTCCGATACCGGATAGACAATATACCCAGTATTGTGATTGCATGCAGAGCAAATAGTGGTATTACATTGTGGGATACTTTACGCACCCCTGATTATTTTTGGCTTGAATATTAATATAATAAGAATCTCTGATTCAATAAATTGAACGATTCCCTGCTTACGTCATCGGATATAAGCAGGGAATTTGTTTTTCAGTTTGGCTTCGTGAATCATCTGCCTTTTGCTTTCTATACGTAATTTTTCCGGTCAGCTTTCGGTTGTTAAAACCACCGATGAAGACCTGAATGTGAGCTACACCTTCACCGACAAGCCCGCTACGGTGACCCATACCCACGCGGCAAGTGGAAAAACAACCCGCACGGAAGTGCATGCTTACAGCTACGACCATGCGGACAGACTCTTGAAGGTTGAGCACACGTTGGGAGGAACCAATGTAACGCTCGCTGCCTACGGGTATGACAACTTTGGAAGACTGCAATCAAAGTCCCTGCACGGAAGTAGTACAAACAAGCTGACGTATGCGTACAATGTCCGCAACTGGCTGACGGGCATCAGCGGAAGTAAGTTCACACAGAACCTGTACTACAATACCGGTAACGGCACTGCCAGGTACAACGGCAGCATCAGCAGCATGACCTAGAAGGCAGGGAATGAAAGCACCGTCCGCGGCTACAAGTTCACCTACGACGGGCTGGACAGGCTGCTGAACGCGACCTACGGCGAAACAGCCGGCATCAACGCGAACACCGACCGTTTCAGTGAGAATGTAACCGCCTATGACAAGAACGGCAACATCAAGACCCTGCAACGCTACGGTCAGACCGCTGCTTCCGGTTACGGACTGATTGACAACCTGACTTTCACCCTCGCCGGCAATCTGTTGAACCGCGTGGACGATGCGGCAGCGGCTTCCGCCTACGGTGGCGGCTTCGAGTTCAAGGACGGCGTGAAGCAGGCGAACGAATACACCTACGATTCCAACGGAAATTTAACTAAAGATTTAAACAAGGGAATTAGTACAATTACCTATAATGTATTAAA
>NZ_QSOX01000047.1:456-4595 GCF_003466325.1 Bacteroides sp. 4_1_36 | reverse complement strand
ATTTCCATATATCCCGCACCGGGAAGCTTCTTCCAGATACAGCGGTTGCGTCCGTCGTACTTGTACTGGAAGGCATACTGGTCGAGATTGGCCGAGCTCTGATACATGGGCTGCAACACAAAGCAGAGGTTGCCTTTGTCGTCATACACATAGTAGGTATCGTGCGTTTCGCTGCCTTTCATCTGACGCGTCAATACAACATGTCCCATCTTGTCGGTGAAGGTGTAGCTCGCGTTCAAGTCTTCATCGGTGGTTTTAACAACCGAAAGCTGACCGGAAGCACAGCCGCCGTTGCTCGTCAGTGCGCCTGCACTGCTTACACTATAGTTGATGCAGTTCAACTGCGCGTTAGCCGTACTGTTGCCCAGATAGTCCGTATTGACGGAATGACTGCGACAAGCGTACATGACCTCAATTACCTTAACGATGTCAGAGAGGATATCACGACTGCATGATACTCGGTGACAAGGGTTATCGGATGCTTACGGTACAACGGAATCAGAATCGCTTGGTTTTTGGAGGCAGATTACACTGGATTTTCCATATGGTACCTATCTCCTTTTAGTTGGCATGATAATATAGCCAAGCTAAAGATAAACATTCTATACTTTTAAGCAAAGTTTCATTATTTCGTTTGAAGAAACTCTTTAAAACATACATAATTGGAATAAATGAGTTGTTGATTTGGTAAAAAACGTAATTTTCACCTTTTACAAAAAGAAAATCATATTCTTTATGATAACTTCTATCCACTTCTATCAGATATAGAGATTCTTTCTTCGTATTAAATACTTTGTAAACCTTATATGGAAAATCTTTTCCATAAGATGTTTGAATCCATTGAGTTATTTGTTCACTATCTTCATTTTTAATTTTTTTCACCAAAAACAAAGAAGCGGTTGGGTTGTATGTTGGACAATACGCATTGGAATGTTGCCAATAATCAAAATCTTTCATTTTAAAAACATGAACCCAATTTACAATATTATAATAGTATTTAGTTTGCCCTATTAACTCGTGTTTAAGTTCTATTCCTTCTTTAGAAGCATATTGCAAAAGGTTATACATAGAGTGAATAACGGAAGTATAAACAGAACTATCCTGCTGTGACAGATGCATGATTTTTAATATTGCCAAGGGTAGATAACCGTAACTATATAGAAAATAATCATTCTTATGCTTTATTGCAATTCCTAAAGGAGAATAAGAAAGTTGAGATGGGAAAGAGAACAGGTAAGTATCTATCTTTAAATCTTTGGAATTTATAGAATTTATGATAAAAAAAGATGCTGCATCATACGTGTCTTGTTGAGCATCTTTATCAACATATTTTAATTCCTGTGCATAATGCAACACTTTCATATTTAATAATGAATCTGGCACAATGGCAGTTAATTTTATCGTTCCCATGCTTGCCTTTTCTTGTGAAAAAGCAGAAATAGAGAATAATAGAAATATGAATAATATTCTTTCTTTCATCTTTAATAATTTGAAGTACGGACAGAGATACAATATTTAGAAGTATTTCAAATTATAGTATCTCTGCCGTTTTGTCAACTTTTATGCTAAAGAAATCGAATATTTCGATTCTTATCCTTCATTTTGCACAAAATCCACTAATGCTTTATCTTTTTTATATATTCAATTTCTTTTAATATAGGATTTTGTTCTCGTTTAGATTTATCGGGCTGGCCTACATGATTTGAATATTTATCTAAAGCATGTACACTCTCATGAGTTCCTGTAGCTCCTATAACATCATCTAAAGTTATGTTACTAAGTTGATCTATATTTAGATTTTCTCTATAACGCTTCACTATTTCTCCTTGTTTTGCATAAGGAATAATGTTTGCTATATCCTTTATGATTTCCATATAAAGAGTTATTTTCGCTTTTGTTATATTGCCATTCTCATCACCTGTAATACTAGTTACTCCTATGCGACCGGAATTATTATCGTCTTTAGAACTTAATGTAATTGTAATAGGATAATCAGACCACATCATTTTTTCGAATTGGGTTTGCCCAATACTATTTCTCATCATTGCATTACCTACCCTTTTAACATCCGGCGTTGCGTTTGAGGACCATTCATTATTTTGATAAGTAATGGCTTTTCCATTAATATCTATAATTGAATCACCTTTTACATCAATATGTTTAACCGGATTATTCGCCCCATACTGATACGGAGACATCGAATGATACTTCTCAGCAAATCTGTCATTTGTCGTAAACCTCCCCAACGCCGCATCATAATGCCTTGCACCGTAGTCATACCAGTTCAACCCTTTCTTCGCATCAAGCTCCTTGCCGTTATACTTGTAAGGCTGCACATTGCCTGTACTTGCAAACACACCACCGAACGGATAGTAATGGTTCGTCTCCTCTACAGTGCCGCTCTGGTTGATGACTACCCGGTTGTTCCCCTGGTGCAAGTAGTAATGATACTTGCCGTCGCTCAAAGTAACATAGCCCTCATCGGTCAGCAACAACTTCCGAACACCGTTCTCATAGACCACGTTTCCGCAATAGTCCGTCGTGGTGGTAGTACTGCCTGTCTTATGGACAGTTTTCAGCTTCGTGCCGTCGGCACCGTATGTATGACTTATCCTACTGCCGTCACTGAAAGTCACCGTACTTGGCAAATTTAAGCAATTATACGATATGTTGCTAATTCCCTTGTTCAAATCTTTAGTTAAATTTCCATTGGCATCGTAGGCGTACTCATTTGCCTGCTTCACGGCATCTTTGAACTCGAAACCGCCACCGTAGGCAGAAGCCGCTACCGCATCGTCCACACGGGTCGGGCGGTTGCCCGCAAACGTGAAGGTGAGGTTTTCAATCAGACCGTCGTAAGTGAGCTTAGAAATTCTTATCATAGAAATAATACTATATGAAATTCCCTGCCTACATCGCTGTATGTAAGCAGGGAATCATTTAGATTATTGAATCAGAAGATTCTGATATTCAGAAGTAGTAAACAAATAACATCCGTTACAACAAAATTTATCTGATTACTAAACTATAATTTCTAATTTTTGAGAGTAGCGCTTCTATTTATATATATATCACCTGATTCACAATCTCTTCTAACAGATAAACCATGTTGCAATAATACATAAATAACATACCTTTGTTCCGATAAACTTAATACACTATTCTCATTATAACACGGAGTAAACCATATATCATCAAAATAAGCTGAAAACAAACCTTTTATTCCTTCACGTTTACAAATAGAATCTATACGATATTCCGGAACAACGACATAGTCTTTCAATTGTATATACGAGAGACTGTCCATTATTAAAGTGTCTTTATCAGATAACTTGATAAAATTTTCATAAAAAGGTTTCGTTATATAGTCCTCTTCATCTATAACTGATACCAATTCAATCTCATCTAATACAACCTTACAAATAGAATCATGCCACGCTATATTAGTTGTTATCATACAAGGCGCAGTAGTAATTAAGTTATTAGAATCTATCGTAGCTTTTTCAGAATAATCATACTTTATGTATAAATATAAAGATATCCCTCCGATAATAATTACTATTAAAATCAGCATCCTACTCCAATAATTCTTTCGGTACTTTTTGGGTTCCATACATCGTTCTTTTAGGTTCACCTATTACTTTTCTTATTCGGTTCTCGGTATTGATAGCGCGTATATCCATTAATAAAATACCGTTTTTCGTCCTTTCATAAGTAGCCACCTTCTTATCAACATCAAATGAATGTTGAAGTTCATGAGCTAAACCTATTCTTGGTGTTCTCATGTCGCTGTCATTTCGGCCTCTTCTCCGATTATAGGGGTTATAATAAATTTCACTACCTTGTGAAATATTCTTTTTTACCTTGTCTGCATTAAACCCAGTAGAGTTATACTCTCCTTTTTTAGGCATTGTGATATAATGTATATTCTTACTCTCTTCTAATTTTCCAATAATATCAGCTACCTTTTTATCATCTTGTTTAAGTTGGAAAAGATCTGCTTTTACATCTTTTTGGAATTTTGTATCATACCCAAAGAGCACTTTTATCTGATCAATTATTCCATTCGCATTAGGTTTAATAATTATGCTATCCCCATTCACATCAATATTCCCAACTGGACTATTCGCCCCATACTG
>NZ_QSOX01000047.1:0-446 GCF_003466325.1 Bacteroides sp. 4_1_36 | reverse complement strand
GGACTATTCGCCCCATACTGATACGGAGACATCGAATAATATTTCTCGGCAAATCTGTCATTCGTCGTAAACCTACCCAATACCGCATCATAATGCCTTGCACCATAATCATACCAGTTCAAACCTTTCTTCGAGTCATACTCCTTGCCGTTATACTTGTAAGGCTGCACATTGCCTGAGCTTGCAAACACACCACCGAAGGGATAGTAATGGTTCGCTTCCTCTACCGTGCCGCTTTGGTTAATCACAACCCGGTTATTACCCTGATGGTCTTTCAAGTAGTAATGATACTTGCCGTCGCTCAAAGTAACATAGCCTTCATCGGTCAGCAGCAACTTCTGAACATCGTTCTCATAGACCACGTTTCCGCAATAGTCCGTCGTGGTAGTAGTGCTGCCTGTCTTATGGACAGTTTTCAGCTTTGTGCCGTCGGCACCATAAGTATA
>NZ_QSOX01000046.1:1801-5600 GCF_003466325.1 Bacteroides sp. 4_1_36 | reverse complement strand
ATTTCCATATATCCCGCACCGGGAAGCTTCTTCCAGATACAGCGGTTGCGTCCGTCGTATTTGTACTGAAAAGCATACAAGTCGAGATTGGCCGAGCTCTGGTACATAGGCTGGAGTACGAAACAAAGATTACTTTTGTCGTCATACACATAGTAGGTGTCGTGCGTTTCGCTGCCTTTCATCTGACGCGTCAATACAACATGTCCCATCTCATCGGTAAAGGTGTAGCTCACGTTCAAGTCTTCATCGGTGGTTTTAATAACCGAAAGCTGACCGGAAAAATTGCGTATAGAAAGCAAAAGGCAGATGATTCACGAAGCCAAACTGAAAAACAAATTCCCTGCTTATATTCAAAAGACATAAGCAGGGAATCATTTAGTTTATTGAATCAGAGATTCGGGGACTTGGGAACAATGGGGGAAGAACATACACTGAAACAGAATATTTTATCTTATCAAGAAACGTCCAAATATAAAATACCATTCTTCAGAAAGTGCATTATTCGTTTTTTGCCAACTTCCTTCAGTGGATAGGAGTATTTTTTTTATTAACTTATCGTAATTATACTTGGAGTTATTATACCCTGCCCTTTTCACAATTTTTATTTCTCTAATTTTAAGTTTTCTGTCAAAAAGAATAGTGTATAAACAAGAGGCATTCTGTTCATCACCATTGTAGTTTTCCCAATAAAGACTATCTTGGTATTTCCTTAATGATTCGTTTCCACCAATATAAGAAATTTCCGTTGAGACTTCTCGCAACCGCTTCCTAAAATAATAAGAAGTATACATTTTAGAAGATCTTGCAGTATCCAATATCAATTCAAAAACTGGTAAGTTGGTCTCAGTATCAAAAAAGATAGTTTTTTCTATCTTCTTTTTATAGGAACTTATATCACTTGAATATATTATACTTTCTTCCACCAACTTATTTTGTCCGTACAATAATGGCGGAAGCATAATAAACATGAAAAATAGTTTTAATTTAATAGTCATATCCTAATCGTTTTGACATTACATCAGCTCTTTTATTGTATATAAAATTATTGACCCCTGGCTGTCCGTGGCTAAACGGTACATTCCTCAAGTATAAAATAACATGCCCAAATTCGTGTGCAATCCCAACTGTTCGATGATTCAAAGTGCCATTCTTATTAATTATGACTTGTACATGGCTATTGGTTGAACTCTTACCGGAAGCTAACCTCTTGTCAGGTACTAATGTCTGACCTAAATTTCCTTGAATATGTTTTCCAAAAGGGACTCCAGCCTTTGAATACTCTTCTTTTTGATGAGCAGGTATTTCGCTATCATCATCGTCATAAGGAGTACCAAAAGTTTCTTCTACAGTCTTCCCATTCATTTTATATGTATTCTTATCAGATAATGACAGTTCTACCATTTTCTCACTATTGGCAATCTCAAATAAGTCTTTCAGAAAGAAATCATTACTACTATTAGCTTGTTTCGCAATGGAAGTTGGATCCAATATACCATTATTGAATTGCATCTTTATGTTACTACCATCCTGCAAACCATTGTAAATAGCTTCAATAGCTGCTGGAGTTACAATAAGCAAGCTATCTCCATTGATGTCAATGGTATTCACTGGATTATTCGCTCCATACTGATACGGAGACAATGAGTGATACTTCTCGGAAAACCTATCATTCGTTGTAAATCTCCCCAGCGCCGCATCATAATGCCGTGCCCCGTAGTCATACCAGTTCAACCCCTTCTTGCCATCATACTCCTTGCCGTTGTACTTGTAAGGCTGCACATTGCCTGAACTTGCAAACACACCACCGAAGGGATAGTAATGGTTCGCTTCCTCTACCGTGCCGCTTTGGTTAATCACAACCCGGTTATTACCCTGATGGTCTTTCAAGTAGTAATGGTACTTGCCGTCGCTCAAAGTAACATAGCCTTCATCGGTCAGCAGCAACTTCTGAACACCGTTCTCATAGACCACGTTTCCGCAATAGTCCGTCGTGGTGGTAGTGCTGCCTGTCTTATGGACAGTTTTCAGCTTTGTGCCGTCGGCTGCATAGGTATAGGTGACGGTGCTGCCGTCACTGAACGTCACCACACTGGGCAAATTTAAGCAATTATACGATATATTGGTAATTCCCTTGTTCAAATCTTTAGTTAAATTCCCGTTGGAATCGTAGTTGTATTCATTCGCCTGCTTCACGCCGTCCTTGAACTCGAAACCGTTGTTGTAAGCAGATGTGGCTACAGCATCATCTACACGGGTCAACTGATTACCACCGAGGGTGAAAGTCAGGTTATCAATCAGACCATAGGTAGAAGCTCCGGTTTGACCGTAGCGTTGCAGGGTCTTGATGTTGCCGTTCTTGTCATAGGCGGTTACATTCTCACTGAAACGGTCGGTGTTCGCGTTGATGCCGGCTGTTTCGCCGTAGGTCGCGTTCAGCAGCCTGTCCAGCCCGTCGTAGGTGAACTTGTAGCCGCGGACGGTGCTTTCATTCCCTGCCTTCCAAGTCATGCTGCTGATGCTGTTATTGTATTTGGCTGTTGTAAAACAAATTCCGCGTAAGCTTGCTTCCACTGATACCCGTCAGTCAGCTGCAGACATTGTAAGTGTACGACTGCTTGTTCACGGCAGAACCGTGCAACGACTTGCTCTGTAGACGGCCCAGATTGTCATAAGCGTAGGCGGCAAGCGTTACCTTACTCGAATCATCAACCTGATACTTCAAGAATAGTTCACGTTGAACAGGCTGATTATGAGATGTCCGACAAGACAATACCTCTCAAGGTGTCAGGAATACTAAAAAGTCCAAAGATTAGATACAATGCCCCCTAAAAGTTGGATAAAATACTTTTAGGGGGCATCTCAGCAATATTAAAACACATCAGATGAAGAATATCTGCTGCAAATCACTTCGTTACCTTCGTCCATACTTCCTTAACATATATACCAAAACTATAAAATTCATAATAGGGACCAATATATATATCATAGGCAATTCAAAGAATAGAAATAAAAGGAACATTATAAGACCTAAAGCTACTGAATATAAAAAGCATATACCTAAAAATATAATGTTATAGGTATTACTCTTAATAACTATTCCAAGAAATGATATTAATAACAATATGATTGCGGCAATAAAGGTCTCAATGGATTTAAACGATAAAAGCCAAATACTTTGTACAGCCCAAAAAAACGGTATTGTTAATTTTAACATATTCCCTTTTAGTATCATTTATTTCTCCTTATTATGTATCCTAATGGATTGTTCTTTTCTATAGCCTGATATGCCTTACTTGGCAAATAAGGATTTACTTTTACATTGAAAATGTCCCCAGTTTGCCTATTGATTACTCTCATTTTGTTCATTGTTTCTATACCAGCTTTATTTAATGATTTTTGAACTACGATTATTAGCCCCATACTGATACGGAGACATCGAATGATACTTCTCAGCAAATCTGTCATTAGTCGTAAACCTACCCAATGCCGCATCATAATGCCTTGCACCATAATCATACCAGTTCAACCCCTTCTTGCCATCGTACTCCTTGCCGTTATACTTGTAAGGCTGCACATTGCCTGAGCTTGCAAACACACCACCGAAGGGATAGTAATGGTTCGCTTCCTCAACAGCACCGCTGGAACTGAGGACTACGCGGTTGTTTCCCTGATGGTCCTGCAGGTAATAGTGGTACTTCTTGTCCGAAAGCGTAACATACCCCTCTTCCGTAAGAAGAAGCCTGGCAACACCGTTTTCATAGACCACATTGCCGCAATACACAGTAGGAACCGGATTGCC
>NZ_QSOX01000046.1:0-1791 GCF_003466325.1 Bacteroides sp. 4_1_36 | reverse complement strand
ATTGCAGCAATACACAGTAGGAACCGGATTGCCCGAACCATCTGCCTCCTTATACATCATGCGCCGCTTGATGCCGTCGGCAGTATAGCCATGCTGTATGAAACCGCCGGAAGCAAAAGTGACGCCCGTTGGCAAATTTAATACATTATATTGAATGCTGCTAATTCCTTCGGTTAAATCTGAAAAAGGCTATCCTAACATGTAAGATATAGGATATCTGATGTTAGGATAGCGATTAAAAATCATTCTATTTGAGATAATCTACTCACATCAGAGCAAGATAACACCTCATATTTATCATTCTTTCTTAATGCAAATATAGATGGAGTTTCATTTTCATAATAAAGCCCTATACTACCGGTATGATGAAAATAGAAGAAGAATTGTTCCTTTGAGTTATATATAAAGTTTCCATAAGGAGCAATTCCTTTCATAATACAATCTAATGCAACAGATAGGTAAGTATCCCAATCATTACAGACACAACAGCCAGAATATCCTTTAGCAATATTCGAATCTTGCAAGATATGCAAATAAGATACCGTTTCTTTAGACAAAAATTGAGGGTCGTAGCAAAATGTATTCTCTTGAATATTCCAAGTATCTATGCAAAAGTCCCACCATGATGGACTAAAGATAGATAATTCATCTACAACTGTACCAAACAAATCACAAAATAGAGATTTCATGTCGTCAATGCTAACTGAATCTTTTTTTATGTATATTTCGATTTTATGCCCTTGAACATCAATACAAGAATCAGAATCAAACTTTACCCAACAGAATGGGAAAGATTCACCTTCTTGCATTTTTAATATCTGTTTTCTCATTTCGAAAGCTCCTTCCATGGGATAAAAATCCCTACATCACTTTTATGTTTATTAATTATGAAATTTCCATACTTATCAGCATCTTTATGCCATTCTAAGCCTTTATTTGTCTCTTTATAAACTTTATAAAAACTACCGCCATGCTTTGTCTGGTCTTTTACCCACCATAGCCCATCTGATTTACTTTTATAAAATAGACCTCTAATGGGATGTTTCATTACTTTAGAGGATCCTTGTTTGGTCAAACTCCATAATCCTCTAATTGTATTCAAATTTGACGTCTTTGCAAAACCAGGCAAAGGAGGGGTTCCCACCATTGGAGCAACACCCGTTATTACTCCATCTGTTCCTACCTTATATGTAAACCGCGTTTGTTCACTATGATAGGTAGAGCCAATATCTAAAAGATAATAACCCACATACCCCCAAAAGCCGGAAATTGGTTCTAAAGCTCTAGTCCCTACTTTTGTCAAAGCATTAGGTACAGAAACAGCCACCTCATCCAAAGCCACAACGTCCTTCTTCGGATCAAATTTATTCCAATCAACGTCCTTTACATCTACAGTATCAGTTCCCAACGGATCAATATAATTCAACGGATTATTTAAACAGTAAGTAAACGGGCTCGTTGAATAATAGTTTTCCGCAGACGGATCCACCGTCGTAAACCTCCCCAGCGCCGCATCATAATGCCTTGCACCGTAGTCATACCAGTTCAACCCTTTCTTCGCATCAAGCTCCTTGCCGTTGTACTTGTAAGGCTGCACATTGCCTGAACTTGCAAACACACCACCGAACGGATAGTAATGGTTCGTCTCCTCTACCGTGCCGCTCTGGTTGATGACTACCCGGTTATTACCCTGATGGTCTTTCAAGTAGTAATGATACTTGCTGTCACTCAAAGTAACATAACCCTCATCAGTCAGCAGCAACTTCTGAACACCGTTCTCATAGACCACGT
>NZ_QSOX01000045.1:0-5653 GCF_003466325.1 Bacteroides sp. 4_1_36 | reverse complement strand
CTTACCTTTGCAAAAGGTTATAGCACACTATAACCCCTAAAGGGGTTGTGTGCGAGGGGTGTCCCCTCGACCCCGTGCGATGTGACGTTTCACGCCACATCTTCTAAACAGACATACACACCTAAAACCTAAAGATATGGCAAAGACATGTATCAGAGTGGAAGCCTGCAATATAGGCAGCTCGGAACGTCACAACTTAAGAAGCAAGGAGCTCGACTACATCCGTCCGGAACTCACACACCGCAACGAACAGTGGGTAGAATGTTCCATTGCCGAAGTACACCGGGACATAACGGAAAAATACAAGGAAGCCACCGGACAAGGATTACAGAAGAAAGCTACCCCAATCCGGGAAGGGGTAATAGTAATCAGCGAGGAAACCACAATCCAGCAGCTTCAAGACTTGGCCGAAAAACTGGAAGAACGCTTTGGAGTGCACGCCTTCCAAATCTACACCCATAAGGATGAAGGCGCAAACGTATGGGACGGAAAGGAAGAAGCATGGAAACCGAACTATCATGCGCACATGATCTTTGACTGGACGGACGGCCATACAGGAAAAACTGTAAAGCTGAACAGACACGACATGGCGGAGATGCAGACTATAACAGCAGAGTGTCTCAACATGGAACGTGGAGTTTCTTCAGACAAGAAACACTTGTCGGCCATGCAATACAAAAACAAAATGGAAACAGAGAAAGCTGAACAACTTCAAAAAGACATCGAGCAACTAAACAGGGCATACACTGCCGGAACCGAGAAAATCACCACAGTCCAAAAGGAACTTAGTACGGCACAAAAAGAGCTAAACAGCATGAAAACCGACATACACATCAACGAAGCCAAAGAAGCTGCCGCAAAAGCCGGAAAAACCGTATTTAATGCCGTTACAAGCGTCTTTAATGTAGGGGAAGTAAAACGACAAGCCAAAGAAATTGAAACCCTCAAAAAAGAAAATTATAACCTCTCATTCAAGAATCAAAATTTAGAAGGACAATTAAGAACCAACAACATCGAGATGCGAAGGGTACAGGAAACAACCGACAGACAGATAAAGGCAGAAGCATCCAAACTAAAACCCATAACCAACCTTTTTCCGGAAATGGAAAATGCACAGGAAAATATAGAGGAACTCCAAACTATGGGAATACAAAATAAAGATATCCGACAACTTCTTATTGGAAAGGAAATATACTACACTGGAAACCTTTACGATAAAGACAAGAGAAAATCATACCAAGTTAAAAACGTGAAAATAGATATCTCCAAAAGTCAGAATGGTATTACTACAATTTGGCTAAATAACATCCACTTTAAAAACTTTCTTAAAGAACTTTGGAATACACTACAAAAGACTTTAGATAACGGTAACTGGCTACACCGATAGAAAGACACTAAAAAGAATTGCACTTCTCTTTTTTGAGAAGTGCAATTCAAATTAAATCCCGTTCATTTTTTAACGACTAAAGGTGCAATTAGCTATAAAACCAAAAGAAGGAGTAGTACCTTTTCCTTTAAACTCCCATTTAAAACCTTGACCAGGTACATTTGCATCCCAATACGAAGTCCAAGTGAAAGTGTTACTCCATAACGGTCCAGTTCCACTAAAAGCAACACTTTCAGGTGTCGTTATATTATCATCCGGACTTGGTTTAGCATTAGGATTTAATACTTCAAAGAAATAATAATTATTCTGTATTGAAGCATTCAAATCAACTTGCATCTTTAAAGTACGACTGGAATCGTAAAAAACTCCGGTAGTGCTTTGAGAACCTCCATTAATACTCAAAGAAGGGAGAACAGCCCTCGTTTCCGTTACAACATCCCTAAATACTGAAAAATCAAAATTAGCATCCTCCTTCACCTTTTTAACCAAAGTCTTTCCATTTACAGAAAAAACAACATAAGCGGTATTAGGATTTGAAATAGCACTTGCCACTTGAGCATTTAAAACCTGCAGGTTATTCTTATATTTCTCAATACTCAAAGGACTAACTTTTTCTAAATCCTGCCAATCCGAACCTGTTACATAAGACAACGCCCTCGTTTTCTTATTCTCATTGAAATAGTATTCATTTGTAATCTCATTTACATCAACAAAACGAGATAAGACCTCCATATCAGATACAGAATCACTAACCACAGGTTCTATTACTTCATTATCATTACACGAACAAACACCCAAAACAGTCAGTAGACTGATGAACATAAACATTACTTTTTTCATAAATCCTCCTTTTTTAAAGTTAATAAATAAAGGTTTCGCCCAAAAATATAAAATTTCTCCTATTTTTGCATTGAATATTAAATATTTAACTATGAATAGAATAATACATATCTCTTTACTTATTTCAACAGTATCACTTTTTCTTATTTCAAACACCGGATGTGTTGAAAAACAAGGATACTACAACCATGGAGAAGAAAGCATAATCTCATTAATTTGTGATATTACATGGGCTGGTAAAAAAACAACAGACGAAAACGGCAGTGTCTGGCAAGGTACATACAAATTCAATAAAAACGGAACATATACCCGTACAAATATAGAAATCGACAAACAAGGAAATAAAAAAGAAGCCAATATCTACGGACAATGGTCATTCGGTGATCCAAGTTTCAGTACCATTTATTTTGGTGGAGAACATTACTGGGACATAGACGAGCTAACTAAAAACAAATTTTCCTTCTATGACAGAAGTGGAAAATTTGGCGATCCTTTCATGAATAGAGAATACATAGAACTCACACCATACCAAGAAAACAATACAACAAACTAACAACTACCCACTATTAGGAAAAATATCCTCATCTAAATAAATATCCTGCAAAAGTTCATCCTTCCGGGTGACCTTATAACAACACAATGCCTCCCCAGTTTCCATATTATACCAATCAGCCACCTTATCTTTCACAGACATATACCAAGTATAACAACCATCTTCAACATTCAATCCCTCAATATTAAGAACCAAATCCTCATCTCTAAAATCATTCAACGCTTCATCTCCGATCATGGTGCGGAACTGTCCGAAACTACTCATGCGCTGCATCCCATGCATGGCAGTATAAATCATATCCAAAGCCTTATAATTTATCTGAATCTTTTTTTTACCGTCACGACCTTTCGATTTTGAGACAGAAGCCTTTGAAGCATACTTAAAAACCTCTATCGCTGCATTTTCAAAATCCTCTATCTTCTTATATTTCTGAAAACGGGCATCAGCAACCGTACTACCATGCAATTTCTTCCATTGGGCTACTACATATTTTGCAGCTTCCAATGAATCAACAATAATATGAAAATGATAATGGAACGAAAACAAATCCTTTTTTACTACATGATAGGTACACTCCTTCTTAATCACCCCCGAAATACCAAGTGAACGAAACTTGTGTTTCGTCCTTATACCATCAGCCCACATCCGGTTACATCTACGCATGAAATCTCGCAATACCCTTGCATCATCGGTTACACAATTTTGCAAGGTAAGCGTCACAAAATAAAACTCTCTGCCTTCCGAAGCCAAATACTTCATAACCGGAAGGAACTTCTTTACATTTTGTGCCGTTTGAATACGCTGACAAATAGGACAAAAAGCCCGATGACAATAATGGGAATGCGCCTTACCTCCCTGCACAGTATAAACATTTGAACACACATGGGCATCCATATATGCTTTCATCAGCTTACTATCCGGATTCTTTTCCGAAAGTTTTCGAGTAAAATTATGGGATATGATTTTTACTTTAGCCTTTTTTTTAAGACTATCAGAACCGTTTTTTAACGGACTTTCTTTGCAGTTGGTTATATTTGTTCTATCTTTGCACATATGAAATTTTGATGTGGCTTTCGTTTGGTATCCGCCCCGCCAAGAACGAACACAAACGATTGCTAATTCTTAAAATACAAAGCCCGTTGGTTACTGCCTTCGGGCTTTCGTTTTTTCTCAGCCCAAAAGTAGGTAATTCATTCCAAACCGCCAAACATCATTCAAAAAACCTACATATAACAAGTCAAAAAGCATTTACCACGAAACTTTCTAGTTTATCTAGTATGGGGGCTCGCCCCCATTCCCCCGGCTGCGCAATTCTGACACAAATACACTACTAAATCCACAACAGACAAAGATACTTCCGGAAAAAAAACTATCTTTGCCGTACACAAAGACAACCCTTGCCGAGCGATACGGGAGAGTTGCAAAAAAAACACCGGAGTGAATTGACGGATATCCGACATCTCCGGTGGTATTTTTTTTCTTATCCCCCTCCCGTCCCCCAAAGGGGGAGCACACAAAGACAAACCCTGCCTTCACTCAATGGAGTGTTAAATAGTTGCATATGGGTCAAGTTCCTTAATCCGCTTACACAAAAAATCAAAGCGTTTCTTTGTAAGTGGTGTAAGCGTATCGAGATTATCTCCATCGAAATTCTCCCCAAAAATAAGGTCGTTCATTCCTATGCCGTGATTGTAGTTCTCACGCACACAGTTGCGCAGCGTCCAAAGGTTACGCAGGTTTACCCAGTCTGCTGTGCGGCTCTTTACCCTGCGGAACAAGATAACGGCAGTCCGCAAATAGTGCCCCACATGGTCGTAATCGTGCAAGACACGTTTGCCCAAATAGTAAATATCCAAATCTTGTTTTTCTCTGTCCTCGACTACTTGACAGAGGAAGAATGGAATATCCTTCAGGTTATCCCATTCGATGTAGTCAGTTGGTTTCATAATGTCTTATTTGCATTTTTCTTTCCGTACTTTCCATTATTCACAGAACATTTGCTGAAACACTTCACGTAACCTTTTTATCTCACTGAAATTCAAATCTCCAATCTTTCTTTTCAGCCGGCTTTTATCCACCGTGCGAATTTGATCAGTGGCTATCTCTCCTTCACGCCCGGCTACAGAACACAGAACCCGGTAAGGATAATTTCTTATCGTTGAGGTTATCGGAACAATGACTACTGTTGTAAGGTACATATTCAAATCTGAAGGAGTGACAACTACACATGGCCGTGTCTTTGCCATTTCACCCCCACGGGTAGGGTCTAACTCTACCCAATACACTTCATACTGTTCTACCATGTCCAATCCTCAAACTTTTCATCCTCAAACACATCAGGGATAAGCAACTCATCATCCCCATTCTCATGGGCACGTTTGGCAGCTTCCGCCCATCCCTGCCGTGGTTGTGCCTTTATCACAATATTGTTCCCGTCCAAAGAAATGCTCACAGCCGATTTCAAGGACAAACGCAACTGTTTCAATACTTCGGAAGGAAGTATTATCCCCTTGCTGTTTCCAATCTGAATAATATTCGTTACCATAATGTTATAACTTTATAATTGATTATCACGATACAAATATATGTAAAGTTATAACAATAACAAAAGGAAAAACAACTTTTTTCCATTTTCACCGAGAACCCTGTCAATGGCTGCACTCGTCGGGAGTGTTGGTGCACCCCCTTGCCGTGCAGCGCTCCCCGACCGATGATTTTTTATTGTGCCTTGTGTCCTTTTCCCTTTTGTCCGGCTTCTGTTCCCAAGCACATCCGGAACACATGGCAGAGCGCTTGCAAATCCCGTCCGGAAGGCTTACCTTTGCAAAAGGTTATAGCACACTATAACCCCTAAAGGGGTTGTGTGCGAGGGG
>NZ_QSOX01000044.1:0-6466 GCF_003466325.1 Bacteroides sp. 4_1_36 | reverse complement strand
GGCATGAAAATGTAATCCCGTGTCCGCCACTGAATCCAAAATAAAATCCAAAGTATCAACAAAAAAGCAAGAAAACATGAAGACAATCATTGCAGAAAAGCCCTCCGTGGCACGTGAAATCGCCCGCATCGTGGGCGCGACAAAGAGAGAGGAAGGATATTTCGAGGGAGGCGGTTATGCCGTGACATGGGCATTCGGACACCTCGTTCAGCTTGCCATGCCCGACGGCTACGGCGTGCGCGGATTTGTCCGTGACAACCTCCCGATTATTCCCGACACATTCACGCTCGTCCCCCGTCAGGTCAGGACGGAGAAAGGTTACAAGCCCGACAGCGGCGTGGTGTCGCAGATAAAAGTCATCAAAAGACTGTTCGACACAAGCGAACATATCATCGTGGCGACCGATGCCGGACGCGAGGGAGAGCTTATCTTCCGCTACCTCTACCACTATACGGGTTGCACCACTCCTTTCGTGCGCCTGTGGATCAGCTCTCTCACCGACAAAGCTATCCGCGAGGGACTGCGGAAACTCGAAGACGGCAGCAAATACGACAACCTCTACCTCGCCGCCAAAGCGCGGAGCGAATCCGACTGGCTCGTGGGCATCAACGGCACACAGGCGTTATCCATCGCCGCCGGACACGGCACGTATTCCGTGGGGCGGGTGCAGACACCAACGTTGGCTATGGTATGTGAACGCTACTGGGAGAACCGCCGCTTTACGTCCGAAGCATTCTGGCAGCTCCATGGAAAAGCCACTCTACTTTGACCCTTTTGGCCAAACAGAATTCACCCCTTTGGCCATAATATGATTGACCCTTTTGGCCCAAATAACATTAACCGCTTAACACAAGAGTTATTAGAGATTTTTTGTGTAGATTTAAGAACCCGAGTCCTGGTGTAAGGGGTAATAATAAAATCTATACAAATGAATAAAAGAATCAAGAACATTTTAAGATGTTATGCGGTTGGGATGGGTATCAAGGAAACGGCAGCCACGTTCCATACTTCCCGTAACACAGTCCGCAAGTATGTACGTCTGTTCCTTTCAAGTGGGAAAAGCATCGAACAGCTTCTCTCCCTCTCCGAGGAGCAGTTGCATGAGATGTTTGGCGGTACGGAATCCCGACATCGGGAGCCTTCTTCCAAAAGGATTGAATTGGAGGCTTTGCTTCCCGGATATGTATCCCGCCTGACGCGCAAAGGAATGAGTGTCAGAAAGTTGTTTAAAGAGTATCATGCTGAATATCCTGACGGTCTTCAACTGTCTTCCTTCAAGCGGGCTGTCCGCCAGTACAAGTTCCACATCAAGGTCGTCGGCCATGTCGAGCACTATGCCGCAGACCAGATGTATGTTGATTTTGCCGGTGACAGGCTTGAAGTTGTCGATGAGATGACAGGCGAGACGAAGAAGGCCGAGGTCTTTGTCGCTGTCCTGCCGTTCAGTCATTATACCTATTGTGAAGCCGTATGGTCACAGCGCAAGGAAGACCTGATAAGGGGATGTGAGAACGCCATGCAATATTTTGAGGGCGTCCCGGCGGCCATCGTTCCCGACAATCTGAAAGCGGCTGTCATACGGAGCGACCGTAACGAGCCGGTCATCAACGATGATTTCGCCGCCTTTGCCGAGCA
This sequence comes from Bacteroides sp. 4_1_36, assembly GCF_003466325.1. Taxonomy (NCBI): domain Bacteria; kingdom Pseudomonadati; phylum Bacteroidota; class Bacteroidia; order Bacteroidales; family Bacteroidaceae; genus Bacteroides; species Bacteroides sp. 4_1_36. Next base: position 4,831 of record NZ_QSOX01000044.1, on the reverse strand, counting down.
TTACGGCTGTGCGGTCTATCCTGCCCGTGTACGCCACCCCAAGGACAAGGCCCTGGTTGAGAATACCGTGAAACTTCTCTACCGTTCCGTTTACCTTGATATAGAGGGGATGACATTCTCCAGCCTGGACGGACTCAATGCCGCCATCCGCATTTCCCTGCTTGATTTCAATGAAAAGGTGATGGCCGGTCGGGAGATGTCACGTAAGGAGATGTTCCTGAGTGGCGAGAAGGACTATCTCCGTCCGCTTCCCCAGAAACGTTACGTAATGAAAGAAAGAAAACTCATGACCGTGGGTAAGAACTCTTATGTTTCGTTGTTCAGACACCATTACAGTGTCCCCAAGGAATATGTAGGAAGGCGTGTGACGATTCTCTATGATGCCGATACGGTGGAAATCTACTGTGGCATGAGCCTTGTCGCCACTCACGACCGCTGTGACATCCCCTACACCTATTCCTGGAAAAAAGAGCACAACCTGCCGGGACACTATGGCCCTTATGACAAGGATCTGGAGGAACTCTTCCAGCGCGCCTCGGAAATAGACAATATCGTATTGAATTATCTTCGGGAAGTGGAGCATGTCATGCAATATCCTCCAAAAGCATTCAGATCCTGTCGGGGCATACTGACGCTGGAGAAAAAATATGGCCGTGACCGTCTGGTCGCTGCCTGCGCCTGCGCAGACCAGAGGCTACAATACGGGTATCAGGCCTTACGAGAGGTGCTTGAACTGGGAGAAGACGCGGATTTCCTTCCAGATGAGGACGGGAGGATACAGCCTGACATGGCTCCCCCGATGCCACTGACCCACAAAAATATACGTGGGCGTGAATATTACAGAAAAGACAAACAGGAACAATAAAGCTAAATTTATGGAAACAAATAATAAGACAGCTCCCGTAACGGGACAACAGGACCAAAACACCATATCACTGGATTTAATGGGCCGCATGAAATTACACGGCATGGCGGAGGCTTTCAGAGAAAGCCTTGCCGGCACCACCCCGCAGTCCATGACTGCGGACACTTTCCTTTCTATGCTCCTTGCACGAGAATGGGATTACCGTGCCCAGGCTGCCATAGCGCGGCTTACCAAGAATGCGGCGTTCCGATACAAGGCTTATCTCGAACAGATTGACTATGCCACAAACCGGGGGCTGGAGCGCAATCAGATGGAACGCCTCGCCACCCTTGACTTTGTACATAAGGGGCAGAACCTCTTCATTACCGGCTCTTCAGGTACAGGGAAAAGCTATCTGGCATGTGCCCTTGGCCACGAGGCATGCAAAAGGGGGTTCCGTACTTTTTATGCCAATGCGCCAAAACTACTTGGCGCACTGAAGGTTGCCAAAGTCAAAGGTACACTTGAGACTGAGCTCAAGAAGATTGAGCGTTGTCAGTTGCTCATCCTTGATGACCTGTTCCTTGTACCTCTTGATACCAAGGAACGTCCAATCCTGCTCGAAATTATAGAGGACAGGCATGAAAGGAAATCCACTATCATAACCTCGCAGTACCCATCGTCCAACTGGTATGACATGGTTAGTGACCCGACAATAGCCGACGCCATCCTTGACCGAATCATTCATACGGCACATACCATAGAGTTGTACGGTGAAAGTATGCGCAAGTTAAGATCTAATAAAAAATAGAGAATTAAAAGGGTAAAATAAAATTGACCCCTAACACCAGGACTTTAAAGGGTCAATCATATTATGGCCAAGGTGGGTAAATTCTGTTTGGCCAAAAGGGTCAAAGTAGAGTGGCTTTTCCATATACTATCATTAATTGCCGTACGTGGTCCATCAATAGTATATCTATTATAAGATAAATCATTGTAATATATTGATAAAGCATCAAAACTCCTACCAGAAGTAATCAAATCCCCCTTAAACGTGATTTTAATTCCTGAATTCATTTTTGATATGACAATAGATTCGGGTGTCAAATAACCAGTAACAAATGTTTTATTGAATGTAGCACCTGTTGGTGCATCTTCTTTTTCTTTAGAGTAGCAGAACAAACAACAGAGTGCCCCAACCATCATGATATACGTGAAAACTTTCATGGCTTTTGTCATTTGCGAATACCTATTTCAGAACATATAAGCGCAAGATGCCACAAATGTCCTGTTCTTGTTGTCCACACCACTCTTGTTTATATTCTTCATCCCCCAATCATACCCAATGGAAAGCTGGATATGGCGGGCAATCTCCGTTCCGGCACGGAATCCCAGCCCCCAATCGAAGCGATTAAGCATCTTGTCACTGAACACATTGCCTACCATCTCTTTTGTCGTGGCAGTTCCCTTATCGGGAGTGATGGTTTCTTTTGCTTTACCAAACAGGCCGATGTTAAAATATGGTCCAGCGTTGATGAACAAACTGACGTTCCGTCCTACGGGAAACTTGTAACCGATATGGATGGGAATATTCAGGTAGTAAGGGGTACACTTATTGTCTGAAGTATAGCCAGATGATGGTTTGTCCGGTTTTTCGCCTGCAGAGGGGTTATAGTTACCGTCGTAATAGTATCCCGGACTCTTCCAGCCATGTGAAGAGAGCATCAATCCGAAGTCCATGTAAAGGCCTTTTGTCACTATAGGAAGACCAAGTTCTCCCTTTACACCGACATGAAAACCGGACTGAGATTTGTAACCACTTGGAGAACTGAGATTGTAACCTCCCGTTATTCCCACTCTGAAATCTTGTGCTTTCGCCACCATGCAGAATGGCAGGGCGAGAAGCAATGTCAATAGAATTTTCTTCATACAAAAATCATTTATAAAAAAACAAATAAGTTACTTTTCATGCCTCATGGTCTCATTATGTGCCAATATGTACATACAATATAACTGGCCGAATGTACGCTTGGACAAACGTAAATCATCTTCGTTCTCAACATCTAATTTATGGAAGCCTTGGCTATCTTTTACTATATGCTTTATAAAGCGTCGTTTTGCGATTTCCCATTTAAGGAACAGGCCATCGTCCAAAGAAGGGGGCAAACTCAATTTCTTCTCAATATTCCAAAAATCAATATCAATATAGATGCTATCATTCTTTCTGATACGTTCTTGGAAACTGTGATTATGTATAGCTATTGCTTTCTTCTCTTTCTCTTGTGACGTATGAGGATAATGTAAAGTTATGCTATCTCCTTTCTGGATAGAATACAGATCAAAATCATACCTGTCATCCAACAAATAAATTTTCACCTCATCATCACTAAAGCTGTATCCGACAATCGCAGACGTTGCAATGTTCCTCTCTTCATATTTTTTTTGCAAATCCGTTGTTAAATCGACATTTGCAATAGCTAACACATAGCAAGTATCTAAAGAATTGTTTTCAAACAACACTACTGTCCACTAAAAATGGACGGGGTTAAAAATTAAATAAATTCGGTTCACTTGAACCATAGAGAACATTGACATTTTTGAAATTCGATTTGTCGAAGAGGTCTCTCAGATGAGTCTTGTCAGTCAGCGAGATTCCAAGAATCTGAAGTACTTCATAGATGCTCCGTTCCAGTTTCATATCGTGCTGTACGATTGCAACAAGGCAATAAGTAATTATAGCACAATAGATTTGGATGCGTACTGCATTCTCTGATGTCCCCCAGAACTTCTTGATACGCAGATGCTGCTTGATCCATTTGAAGAACAGTTCCACGCTCCATCGGTTGCGGTATAGCTCGGTGATTGTCTCGGCGGAAGCAGTCAGATTGTTGGTCAGGAATATGTATCTGGTACCGTCCTCGGGATCGATGCAGATTCCTTTACGGAGTTTTTCCGGGTAATCCTTTGAGCTTTTATAAACCGTGAAGTAGCCGATTGCGTCTGAGACAACATTCTCGGGAAGCCTCCGTTTCCATGTCTCAGGCTTGAACCGGACATTGGTTTTCGCCCTGACGACAAAGAACGCACCGATACGATTTATCGTGTAAAGATTGCCGAAATCGTTGTAGCCTCGGTCGAAGATATAGTGCGCGCCCTTCTCATATGGAATCTCCGGCATAGCCTTTGAATCATGGACTTTTGCTTCGGTAATATGCACGAATGCAGGGATTTGAGCCTCTACATCGTAAAGTGTGTGCATCTTGATTCCGCCCTTGTGCTTGCGAAACTTAGCCCACTCAAACACCGATAGACACAAGTCTATAGTGGTGGAGTCAAAGGCATAGACATGCCCGTCAAGCTCAAAGATTTTCTGTATCCTACGCTTGCGAGCCTCCGCAATCATATAGAAAGCGAACTCCTCAAAGATGCGGTAATCGCGTTGCTCGTTGGCTTTGCTAAAATTACTCCGCGTCACGGATTTGCCAATGCCGAGATGATAGAGCTTTCCTGCATGGGCTTCCATCGCCACGATGAGATCGCGAAGGCTCTCACGATTTGACAGTTGTCCAAACATCAGCGTAAGTAGTTGATTCCAACAAGTATAACTCTTCACATATTTGTCGCCATCATACTTATCCACAAGATGACGAAACTTGTCATTGTCGAGGAACTTGACTAATTGAGCAAAAACGTACTTGTCTTTTAACATAACAGCCTGATTCAGACTGCAAAGTTAATTTCAAATCGTCGCACCTCAAAAATGCTCACAACAAATTGAATTTCAATAATTTCAAAGTACTCTTATGATTTTTTAGTGGACACTAATGTTCAAACAATTCTTTAGATTCAGCTCTCTGATAGACAAGACACAAAAGTAAGCAGAATACTATATTGGCATGTCTTCTCAAAAAACTTAAATGTTTCATGCTACCCTCAAATCCGCAACTAAGCTCTTCAGCGTCCTTCTTGCGTCTAAACGTCCTCTCA
>NZ_QSOX01000043.1:0-6767 GCF_003466325.1 Bacteroides sp. 4_1_36 | reverse complement strand
AAACTATACAAGAAATATCTTGAACTGGCAAAACTTGCTGAAACCATTAACTAAGTATATAAACCAATTAATTTATTTAAACCATGAAAATCAAATTTTTTATCTTAGCAGCCTTATGTATGGCAACTATAAGCATTTACGCTCAAAATTTTAATGGACTTGACATGAATATGGGTAATTTATATCGCTTATCCAATGCCAAGACACGTTCCATCAGCCCTGAAAACTTTACAGGTGAGAAAGGTAAAGGTGGTATGGCTGATCCAATTACAGATAAAGAAAAAATAAATCAAGCTAATGCACATCATGCAGCTAAAACTTTAGGGCAAGGCTGGAAAGTCAATCCTTATGTAAACATTGGCCCTAACGAAACTTTTACTTTAGCAGAAATCGAAGGCCCTGGTTCTATACAACAAATTTGGATGACACCAACAGGTGAATGGAGAAAAACAATTATTCGCTTTTATTGGGATGATGAAAAAGAACCTTCTGTAGAGTGCCCTATAGGTGATTTTTTCTGCAGTGGTTGGGGACTATATTCTCCATTAAGTTCATTAGCAGTTTGTGTAAACCCTGGTAGTGCGTTCAATTGTTATTGGCAAATGCCTTTCCGCAAAAAATGTAAAATTACAATGGAAAACATTGACCCCAATAATGAAATGAGAGTTTATTACCAAATAAACTACACTTTAACAGAAGTTCCTGAGGATGCAGCTTATTTTCATGCACAATTCCGTCGCTCAAATCCTAATATAAATTCTGACCATGTATTGGTTGATGGTATTAAAGGTAAAGGACAATACGTTGGTACATATATTGCTTGGCAAGTGAATAATAACGGTTGGTGGGGTGAAGGTGAAATTAAATTCTTCATGGATGGTGATAAGAAATTTCCGACAATCTGCGGTACTGGTACAGAAGATTACTTTTGCGGATCTTACAACTTTGAAAATAAAACGACGCATCAATATGAAGAATTCACTACTCCTTATGCAGGATTACATCAGATTATTCGCCCAGATGGAGTTTATCGTTCACAACAACGTTTTGGCATGTATCGTTGGCACATACTTGATCCAATCCGTTTTGAAAAGGATTTAAAAGTTACAATTCAAGATCTTGGATGGCGTAACGACGGCCGATATCTCGATCAGAAATCAGACATTTCTTCTGTTGTATTTTGGTATCAAACTGAACCACATGCTAAATTTCCAACATTACCTTCAGTAGACGATCTAGAAATTGTACGACCTTTTTAAAATACTCTGAGAAATATATAATTATTTATCTAAACATTTTATCACTTTGAATCTATGCTAAATTTTTATCAAAAAAGGACTTTGTCCAATACAATTCGACTAATGACAATATTATATATGTTATGCATATGTCAATTAGCTATTGCACAAACCAAAAACTTCCAAGGTGTCGTAAAAGATGCAAAAGGCAACACATTACCAGGAGTTACAATATTGGAAACTGGCACCAGTAATGGAGTTTCAACAAATATTGACGGAATATTTGAGATAAAATTAAGACCTGGCAGTACATTAACAGTAAGTTATATTGGATACATTACTCGCACCATTCCAACTAACGATAAAACTACTTTTTTAAACATCATTCTTGAAGAAGATGTATTTCAGCTTGATGATGTGGTAGTGGTAGGTTATGGTTCCATGAAAAAAGGTGAAGTAACCAGTGCTATTACATCAGTAAAAAAAGACGATTTTCTTGCCGGGATGGTAAAAAGTCCCGAACAACTCCTTCAAGGAAAAGTAGCAGGTCTTCAACTTTCAAATTATACTGGTGATCCTGTATTAGGACTCGAAATGACTATTCGAGGTGTTAATTCATTATCTGGTAATACTAGTCCATTGATCGTTATTGACGGAATTCCAGGTGGTAGTTTAACAGCTATTTCAAGTGAAGACATAGAATCTATAGATGTGCTAAAAGATGGTTCTGCAGCTGCTATTTATGGTACTCGTGGTACAAATGGTGTCATTGTAATTACTACCAATCGTGCTAAAGCGACTAAACTTTCCATGGAGTATAATGGATCTATCTCATTTGAAACATTTGCAAAACATGCTGATATGTTAACAGCCAATGATTATCGTAGATTAACAGATGATCCTGATTTTCCAGGTATTCAAGATGAGGGAACTACCACTGATTGGGTGGACGCTATTAGTCGTACAGCTATCAGCCACAATCATTTTCTTTCTTTGAAAGGTGGTAGCGCTGAATCCAATTACGTAGCTTCCATAGATTATCGCAAACGTGAAGGTGTCATTCGTCATACAGATCGTGAATCTATTACAGCTAAAATAGGTCTAAATCATAATATGTTCAATAATAAATTACGCTTTCAATTCAATATCAATGATAGTTATGTCACCCAACAACGTGCATGGTATGCAGCCTATTTAAATGCTTTATTAGAAAATCCTACCCGCCCTATCTATGATGAAAATGGAAATTATACGGAATATAAAGTAAATCTTAAACCTTATAATCCGGTTGCCATGATTAATGAAGAATATGATGTAGAAGGATACAATCAATTAATGATGAGCGGGAAAATAACTTTATCACCAATTGAAGGTCTTAATCTAAGTGTGATGGGAGCTATGCAACGTTTTGATCGCATGGAGAATAAAAGCAATACATTTAAACATATGACTACTGTGGTAAACGGAGATTATGGTAATGTTTGGAATTGGGCTGATAATACAATGCAAAAGAATTTAGAATTGGTAGGTGATTATACCAAATCATTAGGTTTACACAATCTAGGTGCCATGATAGGTTATAGTTACCAAGATGATGATGCTAAAGGTATATATCAATGGGCAAAAGATTTTCCAACAGATATGTTTGGACCTTGGAATATTGGTTCTATGAATGATATGAAGGATAATAAGGCAGCTATGACCAGTTATAGAAATACTCATAAACTAATTTCATTTTTTGGTCGATTGACTTATAATTACAATGAAAAGTATATGTTTATGGCCAGTTTACGCCGTGAAGGTTCATCACGCTTTGGAGATAACCATAAATGGGGTTGGTTTCCTGCTATATCAGCAGGATGGCGCATTAGCAAAGAGAATTTTATGCAAGATATCCAATGGTTAGATGACTTAAAAGTTCGCATAGGTTATGGCGTTACAGGTAATGAAGTCACATCTAATTTACTATCCATGTATTTGTTAAATTATGGTGGATATGCATATATTAATGGAAAATGGACACAAGGTGCAGGTCCATACCAAAATCCTAATCCCGATTTAAAATGGGAAACGAAGAGTGAGTTAAATTTGGGACTTGATTTTTCATTCCTAAAAAATAGACTTTCTGGTTCTATTGATATTTATCACCGTGAAACTTCAGATCTACTTTCTACCTATGAAGTACCAACTCCACCTTACATTGTATCAAGTATGATGGCAAATGTTGGAAAAATTAGAAATCAAGGCATCGAATTGTTATTAAGTGGTACTCCTATTAAAACACGCGATTTACGTTTTGACATTACAGGAACATTTTCCTATAACAAAAATAAAATCATTTCTTTATCAAATGGACTTTATCAAAAAGATTATTGGTATGAAGGAGCTACCGGTTCACCAATTCAAACCCATACTCACATAGTAAGAGAAGGTGATCCCGTTGGTAATTTCCATGGTTTCCAGACTCATAGTCTTACATCTGATGGTTTATGGATGGTATATGGTGCTGATGGTCAACCCAAATTATTGACTGATGCTGATGATGGCGACAAAAAAGTTATTGGTAATGGTATTCCAACAACTTATGGAAGTCTAAATTTAGCATTAAGCTATAAAGGTTTCGACGTATCTGTTATGTTCCGCGGTGCATTCAATTTTCAAGTCTTGAACCGCCAACGTATGCATTGGGAAACAACCTCACGTATTGGAGAAGGCAATCTACCTCGCTCAGTATTGGAAAAACCATTTGGTAGTAATTCATATGTAAAAGGTGCTCCTGCTATGCAAAGTTATTATGTAGAAGATGGTGATTATGTAAAATTGGATAATATAAGTGTTGGCTATACATTTAATCTTAAAAAACAAAAAGTCATTCAACGTCTTCGTCTATATGTAGCAGGCAATAATTTACTCACAATGACTGGTTATAAAGGACTAGATCCAGAAGTTAGTATTAAAGGACTTGCTCCTGGTGTTGAAGGATCTGGTGCAGGCGAGTTATATCCCACTACACGTCAGTTCACTGTTGGCTTAAATCTTTTATTTTAACCTTAAAAAATTACAGCAATGTTCAAAAAACAATATATTACTGGTGCATTTTTAGCTGTTATCTCTTTATTCAGTTCTTGTACCAATTTGGATGAAGAAATTTTTAGTAGCATCCCTGAAAAAGACTTTTATAAAACTGAATCTGAATTCTTGGCAGCCATGGTTCCCATATATTCCAGTATGCGTACCTTAACAGAACATTCAAACTGGTGGGATTTAGAAGAAACTACCGATGTTTGTGTTACTCCAGTTAAAAATCATGGCTTATGGTATGATGGAGGTATTTATATTCGCTTACACCAACATTCTTGGATGGAAGAAGATGCACATCTAAACAATATATGGAATGCATTATATTCAGGTGTCTCAAGTGCTAATAGAGTTCTTTACCAATTTGAAAATTCAACAATAGAAATGAATGGTAAAGAAAATTATATTGCAGAATTAAAAGTAGCTCGCGCATTTTATTATTACTTACTACTAGAAGCTTTTGGTAATGTTCCCATTATTGATCGATTTGATGTTCCTGATGGTTATTTACCAGCAACAGAGCCACGGTCTAAAGTTTTTGAATTCGTTGAGTCGGAATTAAAAAATAATATCAATAACTTAAGTGAAGATGTCTTAAACACCTATGGACGTTTTAATAAATGGAACGCAAAAATGCTTTTGGCACGTCTATATTTGAATGCTGAAGCATGGATAGGAACTCCCATGTATAATGAATGTGAAAATTTATGCAATGAAATTATTGCTACTAATAAATATAGACTAGACGGAGATTATTCACTCCCATTTTCTACAAATAACGAATTGAGTAATGAAACAATGTTTGTAATTCCATTCGATGAAACCAAATCAGGTGGTCAAATTTATATGTGGGCACGCAAAACTTTACACTATTCTCAAATGCAAACTTTCAACCTCCAAGCCACTTGGCTTGATGGTGGGTGCGTCGGAGTTCCTACTTTCTTTGATAACTATATAGAAGGTGATAAGCGTTTAGAAAAAACATGGCGCATGGGACAACAATATGCACTTGATGGTACTCCATTATGGACAAATGGTTGGTGCGGAGACCCACAAATGCTGCTCAGTTATACCAAAGATGTTACTAATATTAGTGGAGATGCTACCATGTATCAAGGGTATCGTTTTGGCAAATATGAAATCAAAATAGGTGCAACAGGTACTCCTGATAATGATTATGTCATTATGAGATATGCCGAAGTATTAATGATGAAAGCTGAATGTATACTCCGTACAGGAGGTAGCTCACAAAAAGCTGCCGAATTAGTAAATGAAGTACGTAGAAGAAACTTCGATACAACCAATGAATTAACCGGTTCAGAATTAGAAGCTACCACAATTTGTAATGGAGTTCCAGTAAAATATGGTCGTTTTCTTCAAGAACTTGGTGTAGAATTTGCATTAGAAGGCTTACGTCGAAGTCAACTTATTCGTTTTGATAATAATTTCACAAAAGGTACTTGGTGGGAACACCAGCCTACTAATGATACAAAACGTAATCTCATGCTAATACCATTTGATCAGCTACAACGTAATTCTAATTTAGTACAAAACCCTAAATAATACTATCATATTTCAAGCGGAATTTGAAAAATGTAAATTCCGCTTGTATTTTCTAACTAAATATATTATTATAAAAATGAGAAAACTTTTTATTATATGTGCCCTCCTATTCTGCCTTGGTACCGCTTCAGCCCAGCAGAAGTTCTCTGTGGCATCTCCCGACGGGAAGCTGAAGCTTGTGTTGGACATAGCACCTGAGAAAGTGGCCTACAGCGTGAAATACGGGAAACAGCAGCTGCTGGAGGACTCAAGGCTGGGATTCGAGTTCGACAGCGGGGAGTTCGGGGCAGGGCTCAAGGCGGGAAAGGTACAAAGGAGGAAAATAGACGAGGCCTACGAGCTGGTAGTGGGGAAGGTCCGCAGAGCGAGGAACTACTGCAACGAGATGACAGTGCCCCTGGTGGAAAGGAATGGGAAGGAGAGAACAGTGAACCTAATTGTAAGAGCATTCGATGACGGGATAGCATTCAGATATGAATTTCCGGAACAGAAAGCATGGGATTCATACGTGATGTATGATGAAAGGACACAGTTCAACTTGCAAGGAAACCCGATGGCGTTGCTCATGTACCTGCCCGGGTATGTGAATACACACGAAGGGGTATACAGTCATGTAAGATATGACAAGGTGGCAAGGAAAAGGCTGATAGAGATGCCCGCCACATTCGAGTTCGACAACGGGGTGGCAGTGGCCATAACCGAAGCGGCCATACGGGACTATGCGGGGATGTACCTGATGAAGGAGAAGGGTGGGCTGACTGGAAAGCTCTCGCCAAAACTGGGGCAGGAGAAGATAAAGGTCGAGATAGACAACTTCCCACACCGTACCCCGTGGCGCGTAATCTCCGTTGCAGACCGGGTGGGAGGATTGCTGGAGACGAATATACT
>NZ_QSOX01000042.1:6732-7391 GCF_003466325.1 Bacteroides sp. 4_1_36 | reverse complement strand
GGAACTGGCGGCAGTTACAAACCCGGCTGGCAGAAAAGGGTATCGGGATTCATTTCAAGTACAGGGGACAGACTGGCGAAGTACAGGGCATATCCTTTTCCAAAGGCGAATACACGTTCAAGGGTTCGGAGATAGACCGCAGTTTCAGTTTCTCCAAGCTGGATAAATGTTTCGGGGATGCGGGGCTGAACACTACCGAAAGCAACCGACAGACGGTTTCCGCACCTGTTCAGGAGCTATCGCAGACACTGGGCAAAATCGACAGTCCGTTACTGGCAGACTTGGGCGGTCTGTTCTCCGCCCCGTCCTCTCCGGCTGATGAAACGCCCGACAATCCCGGTGAAAGAAAAAAGAAGAAAAAGAAACGACACTTAAAATTATAGGGACATGGAAAATAACTTAATTTTGGAGGGGCTTCTCTCCATGGTTACGGAACTGAAAGAACGGCAGGAGAAGCAGGTAACGCCAGCCAGCCGGGAGGAAACGATTAACCGACTGGACGTTATCGAACAGCGCATTTCGGAAATGCAAGGTAAATCCGGCATTACTGAAAACATGGCGCAGGAGATTCTAAACCAAATCGGCAGTATCGGAAAAGGGCAGTCCGAGAACCAAAAACAAGACCTTGAAGATATAAAGGGGCTTATCGTGACCTCGCA
>NZ_QSOX01000042.1:0-6722 GCF_003466325.1 Bacteroides sp. 4_1_36 | reverse complement strand
GAGAACCAAAAACAAGACCTTGAAGATATAAAGGGGCTTATCGTGACCTCGCACCGATATTTCAAGGAGCGGTTAAAGGTGTTGTTCCCGGCTGATGATACACCGACCGGAGAAACAACGCCCGTTTCATGGCATGACAAACTGATATACCGGGTAACTCCCTACCTGAAGCCCAAGTTCTTTCTTCTTTCAGCAGGTTTTATTATCTGTATCACTTCGCTAATCTTGAATATTCGTTTTACGGAACGGATGCATCGGTTACAGGACAACGATATAAAATACCGCTATATCCTGATGAAAGGAAAGGCAGACGGCAGCAGCCTTGATTTGCTGGAAACGAAGTTCAGCCGGGAACGGGACAACGCTTTCATCCGAAGCCTGACCGATTCGGTGAAAGGCTTTGAATACCGCAGCAGGAAACAGGCAGAAGCGTTGGAACGGGCAAGGCTGTTGAACGAACAAGCCGAGCAGTTAAGGGAGGAAGCCGACAAATTAGGCAAACCATAAACCAAAAGCAAAGCCGGAGCAGAACCGCCCCGGCTTTTTAATTCACTTCTTTTTCTTTGTGCAGTGTTCTTTCTCGAACTGGCGCAGCGTGGTAACGCTGAACCGCTCCTTGATGAACTCCCGGACATCGGAAGCCTTGTAGTACACTTTTCCGCTGATTGTGAAGTACGGCAGCGCACCGATAGCCCGGTAGCGTTGCAGGGTCTTGATACTCACCTTGAAGAGCAGGCACAAGTCCTGATTATCCAGCAGGTTGTCATCTTCGGGCAGCACCCTGTCGGCATTGCGCAGTACCCGTACATCCTTGCAGAGTTCTTCCAGTTTGGCGTACAGCTTCTGCATCCATACGCTGAAATCGTCATTCTCTATATACATGATTGCTTCATTTTTCTGATTATACATTATGGTCTGTCAATCGATTGATGAAGCAAAGTTCAGAAAACAGGCGCAAAGAAATTACGGGGGAACTAATGGAATCCCCTATAAATAAATCATAAGCCGTTGGTTATCTGTACCCTTTCTTTTCATGTTCCTTGCGGATAAGCTCTGCCAGTCCATTAAGAAACTCTGTGATTTTACCCGGCTTGCGTTTTATCACGTCCTCATGCTTTTGGTGGCAGTCGCTTATCTTGATGTTGAACAGCCATTCAAAGGCTTTGGACAAATCCACCAGGTAGGCGGGCTTGCCGTTCTGATATACGATTTCTTTGGAGAGGAACAGACCGCTGACCATTTCCATGATGTTGATAAGAGTAGTCTTGTCAGCGAGGAAAAGAGGGGAAAGGGCTTGTTTGTTGACGGGTTGCTGTAACTGTTCCGGGTACTTGATATGCCACTCGATAAGGCGTATTTCGGTGTTCAAAAGTCCTATCGCTTCATCAATTAGATACAGATAGGGCATTTTTTTCTTGCTCAAACCGTACACGATACGATTTAAGACGGTGCAAACCAAAGGAAAAATAACGCAGTGATACGCTATAATCCTGTTCGTTGATACTAAAATTGGCTACATGCGTAGCCAATTCCTCGATAGCTTCTGCCAACTCGGAAACAGAAACTGTACGCTGCGAGTATTCCGATAATAAACGGAAAAATCTCTGTTGTAATACACTTTCCATGTAGTGTTGAAATTATATTATTAATCGTCTTTGTTTTTCATTTTCACATATCCATTTGCATAATTCCCTATAATATTGTGATTATCATCATAAATATAGCCATTGGAATAATATCCTTTAAGTATTCTCTTTGAACTATAAATATATCCGTTAGTATAATTACCAATCGTTTCACCTTGCTTGTCAAATATATATCCATTTCGATAGGTAATCAATGACGTTTTGCATGAACCGAAACATAAAACACTCAGAATTAGTAACAATGTTCTCATATCATTTTTGAATTAGTATCTAAATCTTGATGTATCAATCTTTTTTACCTCTTTTTTCTTATATCCACCAAAGCGATAACTGAAATGTAGAGTAAATGCTCGTGAATAAAATCCGCTATTCATATTCAAGTTTTGCTCCTTAAAACGAACTCGTGTTGCAGGCATTCCCGTATCAAATATATCATTGCAACGGGCGGATAAGCTCAATTTGTCATTGGCGAAATTCCACCGTAATCCGGCAGTGAGATTAAAAATAGATTCTATATCAAATGTCCCTTGTATGACGGGCGTCTGTACATTTCCCATCAGTTCGAAAGACAAATTCTTATTTACCTTAAACGTATTATCCAGTGTGCCGCTAAATACCCATTTCTTACGATTGAAAGGAATGTCGAAAAAATTATCACAGCGTTGGTGCATTTGCATACCGACTAAGGTCAATCGGGAATCCAGCCAGTTTCCTGCCTTAAAAGGCAATATGATGTTTGCGCCCCATACCTGCATATAGTTCCAATTTGTATTTTTATAGATTAGTGCCAGCCTGTCAGTCGATTGATAGGCGGCTTGAGTGAAATAATCTGAGGTGTACGTGAAAAACAAACCAAAGATGTATTTCTGCTTCCATATATAATTCCCATTCAGGTTATAGTTTGTCATCGGTTTCAACCCCGGCGTTCCCCATAATTCTGTATATCCATTAAGATAACTGACGGAAGATTGCATATCCCAATAGCTTGGATAAGTTTTGTCCGTAGATAATGAAAGTTGAAACATATGTTTCGGTGTTTTAAAGTAAATCAATGATGCTTGTGGGTAAACTGCCCATTTATGATAATTGCCAATCGTATAATATTCTCCCGTAGCAGAAACGGATAAAGACGTACCTGTTGTATAGTTTTTGCTCAATGATACATAAAAGCTGGTAGTTTGTTCTCTTAGATTGGAATATGTGTTTTGAGTTTGAATGTTACCTGTCACTTTATCATAAGTTTGGAAATCAATGTCTTTAGCAAATCGGTAGGAAACTCCATAACCCAGATTCCATCTTTTGGGTAAAGACTGTTTCCGGTCTGCATAGATAGAATAGCGATCTATCTTTTGTCCGCCAACCATAGAGAAACAACTCTGATTTCCATCTTGATAATTTGCGTATAGCCTTTGATTATTATTGGAAGTATAATGTGTATAATCACCACCTATTTCAATTCCGAACCCCAAATGATATTGCAATGTAATATTGTGCATTTGATTGTCAACATATTTATCCACATTGCTGGTTTGGTAGTTGCCTGATGTCCGGCTGTTATTATGCTGGTCGGGGGTATAACTGCCTGTGTATGCTACATTGATATTGTTTTTGTTGTTGAAGTTATATTCAAAAGCTACTCTAAGGTCGTGCTTCCAGTACTTACTACGTAACTGTTCGTTTTGTATGATATGATGTGGTTCATCTTTTAGCGTATGTTTGGAATCAAGGTCTATGTATTCTATCTTTTTTACGTTATTTGCTCCGTACATTACATCAAAAGCCATTTTGGGAGTTGATAAACGAAAGTTTCCATTCATTCCCCCGTCATTGAAGTACTGGTTCTTATAGTCAGCACTTATCTCCCCCTGAAAAGAGTAATCGTTTGCATGCTTTAAAACAAGATTAATGACTGCTCCCCGTACATGATATTCAGGAGGTGCGCTATACATCACTTCCGCTTTTTCTACACGATTCACCGGAGTATTGCGCAAAATTGTTTCAAGCTGTCCGGCATCCATTGTGGTAGGTTTCCCATTTAGAATAACAGTCAGTTTTCCTGCTCCAGCCAAAGTTAGTATTCCTCTGTCTTCTTGCACTCCCGGTATTTTTGTCAATGCTTCATACGCATTGTTTACGAGTTGATTTTGGGTAAGAACAGCAAGATTATATCCTAAAAGTCCATTCTCCACTTTTACAAAAGGACGTTCCGCCTTTATGATAACTTCATCCAAAGCATAGTCTTTAGGTTGAAGTTGAATAATTCCGGCATCATTTCCCTTACCTGTCATCTGTTTTGTTTCATACAAAAGGTGTTGTATTATCAATCGGTATTCTTCCTGTTGGCTTTTAAAAACGAATATGCCGTCAGCATTGGAAATGGATGCGCCTATATAAGTCGAATCCATTGTTTGCAAAATAATAGTCGCACCGTCTATAGGCAGTTGTTTGTCATCTATTATTTTTCCGTTAATCGTTTGCCCCCAAGCGACTGTTTGAGAGCAACCTAAAAATAGGTAGAAAAATGTCAATGTTATTATTTTATTTAATCGCATCATACGAATTCAGTTTATTGATTACAAGACTACTAAAAGGTAAAAAAAACTCCTGCACCAAAGAACCATTCCCATTTTTTTTGTATTATGTTATATTGGTAGTTCGTTTGGGATTTAATAATGGCATGTTTACCTATCTCATATGAAAATCCTGCTCCTACCTTATAAGGGATAGAAGTTGCCGGAAGTATCACACTACGTTTTTTGTCCAGTGTATAGCTTCCATATACACTAAAATGTAATTTCTTGTTTAAAGGAATAGTCATGTTTGTTTTTTGTTGAATCTTTATAAGAGGGAGATTTTTATCTATCCGACTATTTCTCATAAGGCTTTTGCATTTTAGATTTCCATTCAATAGATTATTGTTATGATTTAATTTGTAGTGAAACGTTGTGGCGCACTCAATATTTACTACATTCGGAAAATCTTCTTTAAAATCAATATCTAACCTAAAATCATCCCAGTACCTATTATCGTCTTTTGGCGAATGACCAATAATAGACTGTTCCAGTTCCCTTTTAAAAGCATCATCAATATGGATAGGCATTTCTCCTTTCAGCATTTTGGTCAATCGGACAGAATCGTTTGGAGTCCACCCGTTTTGTACTTGTGCATTGACTGAACGGGCGAGAAATAAAAAAAATAACAAAAATATTGCTGTCTTCCAAACGTTTGAAATTATCTGATTAGTCGCATCCACACTTCATTTAAGCCTTATCCGCTAATACATCTTCTTTAATTTTGGTATTGTACACAGTTCTTTGTGCTTACCAAGTGGTTTGTTCCAATGCCTCAGAGGTAAAGACAGGAATAGGAATATCGTTGTTACTACAACTTGTTAGACACGAGAGAGTACAGATAATAAATACGGAAAACATCATGTGAAAAGTAATTTTCTTCTTCATCTTATTGCTGTTTTAAGTAATTGAACATTGATTTCTTGAAATGGCAAAATACGGAAGAATAAAGAAAAAAGGTCTTGACAATTGTCAAGACCCCGCTATAATGGATGTTAAAGATTGGCTATTTCTCCAGTTTGCAACGGATGCATTTGTTCAGTTTGTGGCGGATGCGACTGATTGTTTCAGGTGTGACTTGTAAGAAAGAAGCCACTTCTTTCAACGTAATGTGCTCTTGAATGTCGGGGCATCTGTTCAATAAATCAAGATAAAGTTCTTCCGTAGTTTTACAGTACATATCCAATAATCTATGATACATCAACAAGTATGATTGTTCGACAAGCGTACACTTTATTTGCATGGTTTCGGCATTTGTCGTAAAGAATTCCTCTGCCGTTGAATACGGTAGATAGTAAATCTTTGAATCGCAAACAGCCTCAATAGTGACTAATGACGGTCGGTCGGGATTTATGAATGTACATAAACTCCCTGCAAATTCATTTGAAAAAGTATATCCTACTATATGTATATTTCCTCTTTCATCCACATGGATATATCTCAATAAGCCGTTTTCAATATAAGCCCCCCGGCGGTTCATTTTACCCTGAACAGAGAACTGTTCTCCCTTTTTGAGTTCGATATAAGTTCCATGCTCCAAGATGAAATGTTTTAATAATTCCAATCGGGAATGCTTACCGTATTGTGCATTGAAGTTCTTCATATGTTTGATATTGTTAGGAGATGATATTTTTACTAATCTCATGCTTATACAAAACTACAATAAAGTTGTAGTTTTACAAAGACATTATTGGCATTTAAAGGAATATAACTATTTTTGTAGCAGAGTATTGAAACAGTGGAAACATAAGGCAAATTAAAGAAATACGCTCGTTTCTATATCGTTACCCATTATTCTATATACTTCTTGTAAATACCTGTTATTCAATAGATAATATTCTTGTTTTCGTTTCCCGAAAAGATAATGTAATATTTGAAAATATACTAAATGCTAAAAAAACTTCTTGGATATATTGATAATTCCAAATAAATATCTACCTTTGCACGCAGAAATCGAACCTAAGACACAAAATTGTGTTGAACGGTGCAAAGTTGTGAAAACCTTATTCAAGGGACTAACATCGTAATGAAGATATAACTTATTGAGAAATAATGCTATACAAACCGATTTTCGGTTGCTTGTGGCACCACTTTTCAAAAGCAATCGGAATGTAGCGCAGTTGGTAGCGCACTACGTTCGGGACGTAGGGGTCGGGCGTTCGAGTCGCCTCATTCCGACAGAAAAGACTTAACTTTTAGAAGTTAAGTCTTTTTTTGTTTTATACCTCCTCTCCTCCGGTTTCCCGACCATAAGAGCGATACTCCAATGGAGTAAACCCCGTACGTTTCTTAAACGAGGAGAAGAAATGCTCGGTAGACTTATAGTCGAGCATAAAAGAGATTTCTTTCACCGATAAAGAAGTACCCACCAGCAATTGCTTAGCCTTACGCAACTTTAGCTCTTGGAAATATTTTGCAGGAGCATAGCCGGTATAATCCTTAAATACGGGTCAACGTAACAATCTGAGGTATTTTATATTTAAGCATATAATTTAGCAAGTCTATA
>NZ_QSOX01000041.1:0-7907 GCF_003466325.1 Bacteroides sp. 4_1_36 | reverse complement strand
CATTTCCTTCAAGGCCGGATTAAGTTCTTCGAGAACTTCGCCGGAAGGAAGACCCCAACTGGCATGCCACATTGCTTTATGTCCAGCAGCACAACGGCTACGAAAGATCTGTTCCGGAATAGTGTTACCAGTTACTAATCCGGTCATCCAATCACAATGTTCTACCCAAGCATAAGCAGCATCCTTTATAGCGACGTTTGTGTTGATAATATGTAAAACCTTTGACCATACCCATTCTGATGAATAAGTACCACCTTCATAAAGTAAATAATCAAGGTTACGTTTATTGATCAGTGCATTGATTTGCTCAGCTTCTCGAACAGCTGTATGATCTTTCCAAAGAATAAACATAGCATCCGGTTCTTCTGCAAACTCGGGACATAAAGCTAATGGCATTCCTGCCTTATCGGTTAAAGCAGGAGTACTACCAGTTGTGTCAAAACATAATCCACAAATAGAAGCAATCTCTTCTTCTTTCAAATCTGATAAGGCTATATGTACAGCCTCTATCATGGATTCAATATAATCCAATGGATGTTGGCGATAACGATTGTTGTGTGCATCGCAGTAAAGCCCCGCTTTCCAACGGGGGTAAAAACTTACCCCCGTAGCCATTTCACGGCCAGTATATGTATCCACTACCAGTGCACGACAAGAATCCGTACCAAAATCAAGACCAATAACGTATTTCTTGTTTGATTCCATACTCTAAAGCATTATTTGGTTGTTAACTCTTGTTTTCTTGCAATGAAAAGCCCATAATAGGCAATCACTGCAAAAGCAACGGCCGGTACAACATATGCAGCCATAATACTACCCGTCTGGTCGGAGACAATACCCTGAATTTGGGTCAGAACGGCAGCACCGGCAATAGCCATTACCATGAATGAACCTCCAATCTTAGTGTCATCCCCCAAACCTGTAAGACCAAAACCATAAATGGTCGGGAACATCAATGACATACAACCAGAAATGCCCATCAGGCAATAGACGCCGAAACTGCCCTTGCCAAACATGGCACCCAAACAACACATTACAGCAAGAAGCGCAACTCCTATCAAGAGTTTATAAGCTTTCACATATTTCATCATGGCAGTACATACGAATCTCATTACTACAAAGAGAATAAGTGACATGATATAGTAAGTAGCTGCAGCCTGTTCTGCTGTACGTGGCAGCAAATCATTCAATCCAAGCCATTCACAACAATTATAGAATGCGGCAGCTACCGGTTCCACTCCCCGTAATGCATTTACAACAGCATCTGCAGAAGCAGAATCTCCTAAAGAAGCCAATACACCGTCAAAATTCAGCTGTACCATAGCATAACGGATCACGAATGACCATACGGCTATCTGTGCACCAATATTGAAAAATTGTGCTATTACACCCCATACATAATTCTTATTCTTTATAAGACGACGAAGAGTGGCACCAAACTCTATTTTTTCACCTTTTTCACTAAGATTAGGCATTTTGGTAAGCCGAATAGCAAGTAAGAGCACCAACATCACCAGACCAAGTACCACATAAGCAGTAGTAACAGCATTCAATTCCTGCCCCTGGATGGCGGCCAGCTCCTCAGCCGGAAGTTGGGCACGCTCTGTCGCTGTCATTCCATTCAGTTGTGAGAGGATGAAAATCTGACTGATCACCACTCCCGTAATCGCTCCGAACGGATTGAAGGCCTGAGACAGATTCAAACGGCGTGTCGCGGTACTTTCAGGACCGATTGCCAATACATAAGAATTAGTAGACGTCTCCAGAACTGAAAGTCCGGCAAAGAGAACAAAGATTGCCAGCAGATACATAAAGAAGCTGAAATCAACATTCACTCCCGAGCTAAGCATGGCAGGATAGAACAGTAAAGCCCCAAATGCATATAGACCAAGCCCCAGCATCACGCCTGATTTATAAGTGTATTTCTTGATAAACAAGGCACCGGGAACAGCACAACATCCATATCCCAACAAATAGCACACTACCTGTATCCAAGCTGTTTTTGAATCACTCATACTCATGATGCGCTTGAAAGCTGCAAGCATAGTATCTGTCAGATTATTCGGCACAGCCCAGGCAAAGAAAAGAGTAGTGAGCAGAATGAATGGGAAGAGGATTCCTTTCGGTATTATTTTATTTGATTCCATACGAATTCTCCATTATATAGTTACCCTATTGAAACTTTGTTTTTATTACATTCAAATCTGCTCCAAATAAATCTTGCACGATAGGAACCAATTGTTCATCCTTACCTTGTACATGAATCACCTTTTGCGTATGGACCAATGAGGCACCGGGAGCCAGCTCCGCACCAGGAGAAGACGTTTCAATTTCATAGAAAGGTCCCATTATAGAACCGTCTTCTACCGGACCGTCATTATAAGAGTTGATTACATCGCCGGCAAACGGATCTTCCTGAGGTCCCCATTGGCCATTTACGTAGACTGAAGGAGTTTCGGGAAGACTACACCACAGGATTGTGAGTACGCCTTTCGATGAATCATAACTTCCGCAAATATCCGTTGCCCGTGAAGCCGGCAATCCCAGCTTGGAACGATAGAGCCCGTCAATCTTGAAATAGATAATACCATTTTCCTTTATCAGCCTATCCGCCGGTATCTTACCGAAATATTCATCATTCACAATTGTTCCTTCCGCATCTTGCTTATAAGGAATGAATACAGTAGTGGTCGGTGTAGGATTAAAACAGCCGAGCATCCACACAGATACAAGACCACCCTCTTTTGTCCATGCCTTGTCACCTGTATTGGTAATCTTATTCTCACTCTTGTAAGCTACAATTTTCATATCATTTGTAAGCTGGATATTAAAATCGGCAGCCACTTCACCAGCATCCATCAACGATACAGTACGGTCAATATTCATATCAAAAGTAGTACCGGAAGCATTTGTCAAACGAGTATCTTTCACAAAACGGATACTACTGTTGTCTTGCGACTTTATGTCAAAAGCTTCAGTATCAAGTACCGGAGGAACTATCCAATTATCATAAACCTGCTCTTGTCCTTCCTTAAAATAAAGTGAGAACGGACCACCTTCCGGACCAAGCCAGAAGCGTTCCTCACCTCCTACCGGATTAAATTGAGAACTGACTTTGCCTTCATTTATGAAACGATAATTAATCCAGCCGTAACTATCACCTTCATCGCCGGAAGCAGAAGTAGTCATTACACGGCCTTGCCATGCAGGAATAACCATCACTTTAGAATTCCCATCAGCAGATACCAATTCAGTATATTCAATGCCGTGGTCCTTTAAGAACTGGGCATCATAAGCATAACTTCCCATCTTGATTTCTTTTTGTCCGCCGCATGATACAAGTATTGCAGTTGCACCTACCAGCAGAGTGTTTTTCAGTTTGGTTGATTTCAACATAACGCCTGTTTCCTTTATTTATAGAGAGGTCCATAATTCTTGCAAGCTCTATAGTCACTGCCTTCCATATCCTCGCCAAAAGCGGTCCATGCACTGGGACGGAAAATATTTTCCTCAGAAACATTGTGCATGCATACCGGGATACGAAGCATGGAAGCCAGAGTAATCAAGTCAGCACCGATATGACCATAACTGATAGCGCCATGATTAGCCCCCCAGTTATTCATAACAGTATATACATCACGGAAATACCCCTTACCTGTCAGACGTGGAGCGAAGAAAGTGGAAGGCCATGTACGGTCAGTACGTTCATTGATAGCCTTGAAAACATCCTTATCCAAATTTACTGTCCAGCCTTCGGCAATCTGCAATACCGGACCTTGACCTTTTACGAGATTCAAACGGCACATTGTTACCGGCATTTCACCACGAGTCAGGAACTGGGAAGAATAACCACCGCCACGCATATATTCGCGACTGGCCGGATGCCACTTGGTTACAGAAAGACAAGCTTCCACTTCCTCTTCCGTAATTTCCCAGAAAGGCTTCATTACCGGTTTATTGTCACGTGTCTGACAGCCTGTTCCATCAAGCGTACAAGAACCGGAGTTGATCAGGTGAATGAAACCGTTTGCCGCCTTACCTTCCAATTTCTTACCCGTTACCCGTTCTATGGCATTCGGACTCCAATAAGTACGCACATCCGCAAATATCTGTGCAGTATTGGTCAATAGATGATTGAAGAGCATTGAAGTACAATTCAGCGTATCATTTTCCGTAGCGAAAGTAAACGCTTCACGGATACCGTTCCAATCGAAAGAAGTATTCAGTATAGCTTCTGAAAAATCACCGTCAGGCTTATAATCCGTCCACTGGCGCTGTCCCTGGAAACCCGCAGCAATCGCATTGTGTCCCATTGACTCTTCCTTGAACCCCATTTCAGCCAATTTGGGATTGCCAATCATCATATCACGGAAAATAAGAGTCATTTTTACCACGTATTCCCAACGGGCATCTTTCTCTTCACGGGAATATACCAGATGTTCCGGATTAAAGTCTGTCCCTTCATTACTCTTGCAATACTTTTCTGTCCATGCCATGGCACGTGCGAACTCTTCATGGTCATAAATGCCCAACTGGACACGACGTTCTATCTCACTGGCATCCACATACTCATTACGCATGCCCAAATACTCTTGGAAGAAATCAGGATTGGGAATAGAGCCTGCAATGCCCATGGATACACTGCCGATTGAAAGATAGGATTTCCCCTTCATTGTAGCCACAGCTATACCTGCACGGGCAAAACGCAACAATTTTTCCTGTACATCTTCCGGTATCTCCATATTGGTCACCTCCTGTACATCACGTCCGTAAATGCCAAAAGTAGGCAATCCCTTCTGTGTATGGCTTGCCAATGCTGAAGCCAGGTAAACCGCACCCGGACGTTCTGTACCATTAAAGCCCCAGATGGCTTTTGGCATTTCTCCGTCCATATCAATAGTTTCGAATCCATAACACCAGCAAGGAGTTACAGAAAGTACAACACCGACTCCACTATTACGGAATTTTTCAGCCGCCATGGCAGCTTCAGCCACTCCACCAATAGTTGTATCTGCAATGACGCACTCTACGGAAGTGCCGTCACTATGACGTAAGACAGAAGAATAAAGCTCGGCCACTTTATGGGCCATGGCCATAGTCATATCCTCCAATGACTCACGGATACCTCCACGACGACCGTCAATAATAGGTCTGATACCAATTTTCGGCTTTCCACCGATTAATCTTGAATTTCTCATGGTTCAACTGATTTTATTGAGATTAATATAAAAATTAACTAAATCGATTAAGCTATCATGTAAAAAAAACAGCTCTCCTAAGGAGCCATTTCAATAAATTCTCCCTCGGCAAGCACAGACTGCACTGTATTACCGTTAATAATGATATCTATCAGTATTTCAAGTGCTTTCTGTACTAAAACATCTATAGGCTGCTGAATATAGGATATAGGGGCATCAAAAAAGTCAAATACCGGATTACCGTCAAAACCCACTAAACCTATTTTACCAATAATTCCCTCTCCCATGTCCTTTATTGTATATAAACAAGCCAATGAAATCATGTTGGTGGCAAAAAGAAAAGCGTCTACACCGCCATCAATCATTTTAGGCAACAAACGGTCTGCGGACTTTCTGGGAGCATCCTGCCTCAAAAAGACCACGTTAGCCAAGTTTCTCTTACCGGCTTCATCCATAGCCTTTTTATAACCACGGATACGCTCTTTCATATGGATAAGGTTGACATCATAAGCCACCATACAAGGAGCGTTATAGCCTGCATTCAAAAGATGTTTGGTTGATATATAGGAAGCATTGAAGTTATTCAACGCCACATAGCTGACATTGATTTCCGGAAAATAGCGGTCGAACAAAACAATAGGGATATTATTGTTCACAAGTGAAGCGATGGATTTCTCAGAATTGTCACAAGGAACAATGATGAGTCCATCTACCCCTTTATTAATAAGGTTACTAACAACACGGGTCATCTTATCCTTATCCTCATCTGAACTTCCAAAAAGTACGGTATATCCCCGTTTGGTTGCCTCATCTTCCAATACACGCGCTAATTGAGAAAAAAATGGGTTGGAAATATCAGAAACCACTAATCCTATTGTTTTTGTTTTGCCACTACGAAGACTTTTGGCCGCAAGATTAGGCTGGTAGTTCATTTCATTGGCAATTTTCAATATGCGTTGGGCAGTTTCTTCTCCCACGCGATACTCTTTCTTTTTCCCATTCAAAACGAACGAAACCAATGCTGTTGAAACGCCTGCAGCTTCAGCAATATCCTTCAGCGATATTTTTTTTAGTGACGACATATATTTGTGTAACGTTTTTGCTATATAATAGTATTATACTTTTAGGTTACCTCTTGAATCAGTAGCACTTATCGTATTCTCACGATGCAAATATAAACATAAAAATTAAATCTGCAAATTATTTTGCTAATTCGTTATAACATTTTTATATTTGCAGTACCAAATCATGCTAAAAACGATATGAACTACCATAAACGACACATAAAAATTAATTTTAAACTTTTAAAATCATGAAAACCAAGATTCTATTTACACTTTTATTCTTTGCATGCAGAATACACTACCTTTATGGACAGACTAACCTACAAATAGCTCCGGAAACTTTAGCAACTCCGGAAAAAAATGGAATATGGTTACAACCTGCTCAAAATACAAAAGCACAACCCATTTGGGGATTTGCAAATGGTATCCGAATAGGAATTGCTCCATTAGGAGGTCCACGTGGGCTAATTCGTATCTATACACCTTATTTAGAACATGATGAATTTGTTGTTACCAATTTCATTGCTTTTGAACCAATTGATAAAGCAAAAAATAATAGGGGGCTCTCAGAATTGGAATGGAGTCAACTTGATAATGTTCGTGGAAAACGTTTTTGGAGTGGGAATACTCCTGAAGCTCCCTCATTCCCAAATCAATATTATCCAGCTCACGGAGTAATAGCAAAGGAAAATGGAGTTGAAACACTTACTGTGTATTTCTTTTGTGAAACTTTTGATAATGGTGCGGATATCTATGTCCGGACTAAATTCACAGAAGGAAAGCCTTATGAGTTTGAATTAACTACGTATACCACGGAAGAGTCAGATGAGCTAAATCGTTTTATACTCACAGCTACTATGGGAAACAAAGCAAGACTTAGGACATTACATCTCGCAGATGGTAAAACGAAAGAAGCCGGCCAATTATGGCCGAGCTATAAAGATTCTAATTTCACAGAACATAACCATACTCCAGTGGCAGAAATGATAAAAGATAAAAATGGAGGTGTATGGTTTATAGCGTCACCTGATGAGAAAGACCCTACAAAAGCTGTATATGCTGAAGATACACATACACATTGGAAATATACTGGTAAAAAAGCAACGCAATATTGGTATTGTTCCAATCCAAGTAATGAGTTAGAAGGAGTTGTGAATGGTCGTTATACTTATTGGGCAAGTAAATCTCCGATACCTGGTGGTATCGCTTATGAGAACTTTGAACTGACTGAACCATTTCAGTCTGGTCAAAGCTATATTTTTGGTATCACACCTCTTTCACCGGAAGAATTAATAAACCACATTATGAAATAAGAACGGACTACTTTTTGGGTAGAACTTCTTTTCCTCCTTATTTATCCCCTCTTTTGTTCTTAATTTATAGAACAGAAAAGGATAAAAGGTGGATAAAAATAAGAAAAGGATAAATTACAAAACTTACTAAATAGCTTATTACTCTAATGAGAGCAGCAGAAAATAGATACTCTATTTCTACTGTTCTCATTTTTTATATATATACAACTTTTCATAGTATAAAATCTCAAAACAATCTTTTAAAGTCAACTTAAGAGATACTTCTTAACTATTGTTGGGGTCTTCCTTCCGGCGAAGTTCTCGAAGAACTTAATCCGGCCTTGAAGGAAATG
>NZ_QSOX01000040.1:0-9137 GCF_003466325.1 Bacteroides sp. 4_1_36 | reverse complement strand
TTATTTCAAATGAATTTTGTATGTCAGCCCTCCCGTGAAATATTTCATCCTCTGCATTTCGACCTGCACATGCAGATGCTTGAACAGCAGATAAGTGGCTCCCAAAGCAAAGTC
This sequence comes from Bacteroides sp. 4_1_36, assembly GCF_003466325.1. Taxonomy (NCBI): domain Bacteria; kingdom Pseudomonadati; phylum Bacteroidota; class Bacteroidia; order Bacteroidales; family Bacteroidaceae; genus Bacteroides; species Bacteroides sp. 4_1_36. The sequence continues at coordinate 9,023 of NZ_QSOX01000040.1, read as the reverse complement.
CTTGGAGTCGTACTCCGCTATCACCCTCAACTGCGGATGGAAGGAGGGATTGTAGGTGACACCCAGTGCAAAGCCATTCAGTTTGTACTCCTTGCGGTTGTTGTAAAGGTAGGAAAGATGGACACCGATCTCCTCCTTACCCACAACGGGTATATGCTTGGAGGCGGCAATATAGAAACGGCTGTAATAGCCGTTACCTTCCGTGGTGCCTACCTGGCCGCCGCCGGAAGAAGTGAACGGGTCGGACGTCCCCAGCACGACAGCCGGCATGTATTTCCAGAACTGCCCCTCCTTCAACACACGCAGACGGGCGGAAAAGTAGCGGTCCTGGTTCGTGAATCCGCTGTACCCGTATGGCTTCAATCCCAACGCCTCCGCCTTGAAGAGCGTACACGTGTAGGCCACTTCCAGAAAGGGGAAGATGGTGACGTTCAGGAAGTAGTTGTAGGTATGATAGTACCAGGTGGGCGGTGTGAGCTCCTTGTTCAGGAAGTTGCCGCCGACCATGAAAGTCTTGTCGCGCTGCATCTCCGCAGAGGGCGCATGCAACAGCCCGGTTGTACCATACGTCAACTGGGAAAAGGCCGAAAGGGAAAGGCTGCAAAACAGAACAATAAAGAATAGCTTAAACTTCATCATCACATATAAATTCAGTCGCTGATAAAAAATGGGTTGCTTTATAACATACATCGGACATAGTACCAAAAAAAGGCGTCTGAGTCCCAGACGCCTTCATTTTTAGAGTCTATTTGTCACTTGGAGTGTATTATTCCAGGATAACTACGCGGTTCAGGAAGTTCTTACCGAACATGTTTTCAGTACCACCGAATCCTACGAGTTCAAGCTGGTCCTTGTCAACACCCTGAGCAATCAAAGCGTCGTAAACAACCTGGGCACGCTTTTCGGACAGCTTCTGGTTCCAAGAAGCGCTACCGGTAGCCTTGTCTGCATAACCTGCAACTTTGTACTTCTTGTCCGGATTAGCCTTCAGAATCTTGGCAGCCAGTTCGATGTTAACCTTGCCATAGTCGTCCAGACGGGCGCTGCCAATCTTGAAGAAGATGGCACGCGGACCGGCAACTTCAACTTCCTTGGTCACTTCCTTAACTTCAGGTTTAGCGTTGGCCAGTGCATTCTTGCAGTTAGCCAGGTCAGCCTGAGCCTGAGCCAGTTCACTTCTATATCTGTTGATTTCCGCATTGACTGCGTCTTCGTCAATCTTAGAAACCGGAATAAACTTCTTACCGCCGAAGATGTAGCTAACACCTGCGGTCAGCATACCTGTACCTTCAGCCTTGCGATGGCTGCTGATATTACCGAAAATGGACGGAGCGATGGCACCGCGAGCTTCTACGTCAATGGTCCACTTGGTGTTGATATTGAACTTCAAGCCCAAACCGGCAGAAGCGCCTACACGTGCTCTAGCCTTTTCATCTCCATCAGGAATCATTGTTCCATCGTTTTGAATCAGCACATTTGCTGACTTTGCAACAGTTACTTGAGGACCCAAGAATCCATAAACTTCAAAGAAACGGTTAGGATTAACGCCTGCGAACAATGTAGAAAGATTGATCATTGCATCAATGTTACCACCAAAGTACGTCTTATTGTGTTCCCAATATGAGTTATCCAGACACAAGTGCTGAGTAACGCCATTGAACTGGGCACGTACACCCCATGTCGGAGTAATCAACTTACCAACTGATACGCTGAAATGCGGAGCCAATTTATTGAAACCATCATTGTTGATAGCGTGGACACCACCACCTACACTCACGAAAATATTATCGCTCCATTTCGGAGTGTAGTAGTTCGTTTTTTCTTGTGCATTCAGATTTGCTGCACAAGCGCCTGCTAATAATAAGGAGGCTATTACTAATTTACTTTTCATTATTCCTTTAGTTTAAAATTAAAATAATAACTAAAACTATTATTATTCAGCAGCACCGTCACCACCACCGGCATTGTTACCATTGCCATGACCGTGACCATGACCATGTTCAGTTGAAGTAAAGACTGGATCTACAACAGTCTTAACTACCTTCTTAATCTTTACATTAGGAATAGTGTACAGTTTGCCATCCACCACTGTAGAGATTGTATTATCAGAAGTTTCGTATTCTGTAGTAGTCTTCAAAGTTACAATAGTATAAGCAGGAACTGTTACTTTCTTAGTATAAGTTACATCTGTGATACCCGGGCTATATGATTTAACCAATGCTTTCAACACCTTTTTTACTTCATCATCAGACAATCCTCTAGTTATAGGCATAGCATCAATCGATGCATTTACAGCAGCAATATTAGTAACTTCTTGTCCAACTTTTGCTGTATATGGCAGATCCATTTCTTTTTCTTTACTACTTGTATTTTCACCACCTTTTTGTTCTCCTCCAACTTCACTAGGGGTAATAGTTTCCTCATCCTGATCAACAACAACATCTTCAGCAGCATTCAGTTCTTGTTGCAAGAAAATACTTACCGGAATCAAAGCAAATTGTCCTTTATTCAAAGCAGGAACAGTAGCTTGGCCTTCTCCAGACAGATACTCGTCTTTTGTAGCTGCAAAAGTTCTTGTTGCAGCAGCAATCTTTCCATCTGAACCAGCTTCAATTACGAAAGGATTGCTAGTAATAGCAGCACCATTTTCTGTAATGCTTGCACCATTTATGATAGAACCATCTGATAAATCATATACAGTAATAGCAACAGTAGCACTTGCAGGGTCCAATTCTACAGGCGCAACATTGAATTCTTCTTTTTCGCAGCTTGTGAACATCACACTTGTCAAAGCCACTGCCGCCAATGCTAATTTAGCATTTACGCCACTTAAAAAAAATTTCTTTTTCATCTCAATTAATTAATTAAAAATTTAACAATTCTGACTTAATAAAATATGGGTTAAAACTATTTCTTTCCATTATATTATCACTTGCTTCTGCCTTATAGTCCTTATAATAATACCTTTCATTACCCGCATTATAAGCAATGCCCATGTTAGTAGAAGTATTCACACGTGGGATATGCCCCCTTCTTTTATATTTGTATGGAGGCAATGCCACTTGAAACCGAAATCCTCCATTTGCTTTGGCATGCTCCGCCTTCATCGCATAAAAGCCTATCGAACAATAGCGGAAATGACGGATCATTTCAAACCGAACCCCCTTTTCCTTCAACAAATACTGTTCAGCCTTCAGTGTGAACAGTGTATTAAATCGTGGCCAATAGAAATTTCCACCCAAAGACCACGTCATACGCCATAATGAAGGATCATATTGGAACCTAAATCCGTCCCAACGTCCAGCTCCCGTATATCCTATTCTTGCCAACAAAGAAAAACGTTCATCTTTAAAGGGGCGAAAGAAATCTACATCAGCACCATATCGGTTACCACTAAAATAGCCTACAGAGAATTTACCAAAAACATTATAAGGCAACCTGAAACGTTGTGAAAGAGTTAGGAAACCCGAATGAACCTTTCCTTCCCGAGCTCCATATCCATCATTATAAACCGGTATCTTCACTTGTGCTGTGGCTTTCATCCCCTTCCATAACGAAATTTCTATTGCAGGGCTCAAATCAAATAGAATTTGATAAATCTGCGTAATAATCACGTTCTTGAAAGAGAATTCCGGATACACCAATATATCAATCTTGAACAAAGAACTATTTTTCAACTTTATTTTCCGTGCATTTTTCCAAGTATCACCCAATTCATAGCTTACATTCCAGTCATCACGTTCTGCTTGGAGCACCGAATCTCCCTTTATGGGATGATAATAAAGAGAAATCTGGGGTACATTATTATCCAGAACTATTATGCGGCATGACTTTTCTTCCGGTACACCTGCTAATAAATGGGCTTTCTATCTAAAACACAGACAATCCTTGGCTTCTCTCTCTTTGTTTGTCTGCTGTTGCATAGGGGATTAATGATGCCTAACGGCCATGAACAACTCTGCTAATGGTCGTCAAGCGATTGCTTTATGGCCGTAAGCAGGGTTGTTCATGACTGTTAGGCGTCACTAACCCCAAGACTTTTCGGATGAAGTACGTAGCCTGCATCTATTATGGATAGGGCGCAAATGTATTGTACAACAACTTAAAGGACATTAGACGGCATTATTCATAGCCATGAGTTAGAAATCATCCGCTTGAATGGCTCGCTCTACCGGTACCTTTCATAGTCCCTGCGGAATGATGCGTCCTACCGCCCAACTCGATATCCACCGATTTCGTAGAAGAGCAAGCTCGAAAATGCAGGAAAAACGAACTGATTGATTTATGTAGCTCTTACGTAATATTATGTTAGTAAACAGGTGGTTACTGCAAAACCTCGGCGTTTCAGGCAGGTGGAAGCAAAATTTGCTTCCACCTTTTCGGCTTGCTTCCACCGCAGGGCAAATGCCGATGGATAGGGGAATGCAGAAGGTGGGTGGAAGTGTGGAAGCAAAGTGATGGAAAATAAATTTCCAGAGAAAGTTTCCGCCGCCATAGCAATAGCCACACTCTTGATAGTTTAATTGTTACTGGCTTATTATTATATTTGTTCTTTCAGTAACGCTGTGCCCTATACTGTAAATATTTGATAGTTAATAAGGTAATTATAAAAAAAGACAAGAGTGATAGAACATGAAAGCAATTTGTAGGATTGATTTTTGTTACTGCTTTGTTACTACTAATAATAAACTGTATGTTTTTATTCAAAGAATATGAAAAAGCAATTGAATTTAAAAGAGCCAATAAAGGTGAGAACAAAAAAATTGGTTAATGGATGCCAATCCATATATCTGGATATTTATATGAATGGAAGGCGGCAATACGAATTCTAAAGTTGTATATTATCCCTGAACATAATCAAGCTGATAAAAAAAGAAATGTCGAGACGCTAAATTTGGCAAATGCGATAAAGGCTCAGAAGATTTTGGAAATATATAATCAAACTTACGGATTTAATCATAACAGATTGTCCAATATGAAGCTGACTGGCTATATGAAATTAATAGCAGAACAAAGTGTGAACAATAGAGTACGGAAAAGTGCCATACATGCCGTTGTATGCCATTTGGAAAGATATACTCCGAATGGAATATTGCTAAGGAAGGTGGACAAGACTTATTTGTTGGGTTTTATAGATTACTTGAAGAAAACAAAACAAGAACATTGTAAGAAGGAAAAGACATTGCATGTTAACACCCAATTCTATTATTTGAAAACGCTGCGCTACTGCTTGAATAGGGCCGTCTCTGAAGATTATATAACTGTTAATCCGATGAATAAGATAAAGAACGAGGACAAACCAAAACGTAATCGAACAGAAAGGGATTATCTTACTATAAAGGAATTGACCAGATTGGTTCATACTCCTTTTTATAATACCTTATTAAGGAAAGCATTTTTATTCAGCTGTTTTTGTGGATTGAGGCATTGTGATATTATTGCATTGAGATGGGAAGATATACGCTATGATGAAAATGGCAATGCACTATTGAGTATTATTCAGAAGAAGACGAAAGAAGCCATATCGCTTCCACTCTGTTCGGAAGCCATAAAACATCTGCCAGACAGAGGAAATGCACCAGAAACGGAAAAGGTGTTTGCCGGATTGGTCTCACTGGGGAGAAGTAATGTAATTTTACACAAATGGGTTGAACAAGCTGGGATATCAAAGCATGTAACATTTCATACAGCGCGCCACACACATGCAACAATGATGCTGACACTGGGAGTAGATTTATATACGGTCTCCAAACTATTGGGACATACCAATATACAAACAACACAAATTTATGCAAAGCTTGTAGATGAAAGTAAAAAGAAAGCTATTGATTTAATTCCTAATATATCATAGGGGTTGGTTAAATGCGAAGTGCAATTTGTCATTCTCTTTAATTCTTGCAGATATTTCTTCTATTTATCCTTTTTCAGAGAAAAGTGAATTAGCAAAAACATCTGAAAAATGACTATTTGGCACAAAAAACAACATTCTGTATAGTAATTATGCACAGCTATATTAAGGATTTTAAGATAGCTAATATATTTCATATAAACATTCTGAGTATTTGTTGGGGGCTTTTGAAGAAAAAACAACATTATTTCATTTTTTCATATAAAAATCTTTGGTATTATTAAAAATGTGTCTATTTTTGCAGCATATTTTGTGTTATACGAACACAAAAAATGGTTGAAAAAGATGAGGTATAAAAACTCTAACATAAGAAAGTGCCTAAATACTAAAACAATAGCACTGTGTGCAGCGTTCTTTTTATACTGTTTGCTCCCTTTAAAAGGGATTTGCCAAACGGGGGAAAGTACTGTAGATGCTTTAGTGGAAATGGGATTTGAAAATGTTGGATGGACAGAAGATGGCAATGAACGTGTGTATGTTCTGCAGAACTCTGCATATCGTTTGCAAGGCGTAGGCATAGGCAAAGCGGTGGATGTTATTCAAAAGATGGGTTTACCGGAAGAAAAGTCATGCCGGATAATAGTTCTGGACAATAATGTACCTCAGATTTCTCTTTATTATCATCCCATAAAGGGGGATTCGGTGCTCCAAGCAGAACGTGATGACTGGAATGTAAGCTATGAATTGGGTGATACTTGGAAAAATGCACGGAAAATAAAGTTGAAAAATAGTTCTTTGTTCAAGATTGATGTATTGGTATATCCTCAATTAGCTTTCAAGAATCTGGTGATTACACAGATTTACCAGGTCTTGTTTGATTTGAGTCCTGCGATAGAAGTTTCGTTATGGAAAGGTATGAAATTAACGGCACAGTTGAAAATACCGGTTTATAATGATGGGTATGGAAGGTTTGAAGATAAAGTTCATCCAGGACATATTACAATTTCACAGCGTTTTAGATTACCGTATAATGTGTTTGGTAAAGTGACTGTGGGATGTTTTAGTGCTGACCAATATGGAGTGGACGCCGAATTTTATCGCCCTTTTAAGGATGAACGCTTTTCCTTAATGGCTCGGATTGGGTATACAGGAATGGGATATTGGAGCGGATTTCGCTATGTATATGATCCTTCGACAGCACTTGTTACTTGGTCTTTGGGCGGTAGCTTTTATTGGCCGCAATTTAACACTCAGTTTAATCTGAAAGCAGAACAGTATTTATTGAAGGAGAAAGGTGTTAAATTTGAAATGATTCGCCATTTTCGCTATTGTTCGATTGGTTTCTATGCAATGAAAGCAGAACATGCAAAGATGAATGGAGGCTTCCGATTTCAAGTGGCATTACCTCCTTATAAATATAAAAGGAAAGGATATATACCTCGTGTGAATACCTCTGCTAATATGGGCATTGTTTATAATGCAGGTAATGAAAGGTACTATTATAGACAGTATAAAGCGGAAGTTAGTGACAATATAATGGAAGAAAATAGTTTTAACCCATATTTTATTAAGTCAGAATTGTTAAATTTTTAATTAATTAATTGAGATGAAAAAGATTAAATTCTTAAACGGCATAAGTGCAGTATTTGCGTTAGCCGTAGTAGCTTTAGCTACAACTTTAACTTCTTGTGAGAAGGAAGAGTTCAACGTTAATGTAACTCCTACTAATGCACAAGCTGTTATTAGTCCGATTGTGCTTGCTATAGAGGATGGTGTTACTACAGATGTAACTGGCCAAGCCACTATCGCGCCTGCAGAGTTGACATTTACTGGTAATCCTACTCTGGCTGCTAAGAGTGTTGATGTTACAGCTTCTTATAATGGTTTGAGTGCAACTGTTACAGTTAAGGTTCCTGCTTTGCAAGCTGGGCAATTTGCTACTCTGACTCCGACTATCATTCTTCAGGAAGAAGATGCTGAGACTAAGATTGTAGCAGAATCTACAAAACTTGAACCAGTAACGGATCCTAAAGTTAAGACTTGGGATAACTACGAGCTTTATTGGTTTGACATTCCATCATTCCCTTATGTAGTAAAAGAAGGTGCAAAAGTAGGTGCAAAGAAAATCAATACAACTGATCTTATTGAACGCGCAGCTATTGAATCTTTCTTTAACACGCTTGAGAATACATATGAGGAAACGACAGTAACAACACCGGAGAATAAGTATAAAGTTTATGCTAACTCTAGAACAACTGCATCTATTACTTATACTGTTGTAACAACTGAATATAAAGTAGTGAAGAAGGCTGTAACAAAAGCTGAAACAGAGCCTTTAGCTTCTATTGAAGTAGATGATTATACAACTTCTACACTGTTTGTTCTTGAAAATCAAGATATTCCTGGTCACGGTCATAGCCACGGTCATGGTCATGGTCATGGTGAAGGCAATGCCGGTGGTGGTGTTGGTGAACTTGATTAATAGAAGTTTTAGTTGTTATTTATCTTAAACTCAAGAGAAAATGAAAAGTAAATTAATGATAGCCTCCTTACTATTGGCAGGCGCTTGTGCAGCAAATCTGAATGCACAGGAAAAAACGAACTACTACACTCCGAAATGGAGCGATAATATTTTTGTCAGTGTAGGTGGTGGTATCCACGCCATCAACAATGACGGTTTCAATAAGATTGCTCCGCATTTCAGCGTGTCAGTTGGTAAGCTGATTACTCCGACTTGGGGGGTACGTGCTCAGGTAAACGGTATTACTCAGCATTTGTGTTTGGATGATGCATACTGGGAACACAACAAGACTTATGTAGGTGGTAACATTGATGCAATGATCAATCTTTCTACATTGTTTGCCGGTGCTAATCCTAACCGTTTCTTCGAAGTTTACGGTTTCTTGGGACCTCAAATTTCTGTAGCAAAATCTCAAAATGTGGATGTTACAATTAGTGCTGACGGTACTTCGCAGTCTATGGCTCCTGCCGGTGAAGCTGAAATGCGTGCACGTATCGGCGCTTCTGCCGGTTTGGGCTTGAAGTTCAATATCAACACTAAGTGGGCCATTGACGTAGAAGCTCGCGGTGCCATCGCTCCGTCCATTTTCGGTAACATCAGCAGCCATCGCAAGGCTGAAGGTACAGGTATGCTGACCGCAGGTGTTAGCTACAT